>JACZJQ010000112.1 GCA_014860455.1 Bryobacteraceae bacterium
CTCATCGTCGTCGGCGACCGCGTGCTCATCCAGCCCGAGGAGGGCGAGGATCGGACCAAGGTCGGCCTGTACCTCCCCGCCTCGGCGGTGGACAACCAGGCGGTGCAGGGGGGTTACGAAGAGGCGTTCAGGTTGTACAAGTGGTTCCTGCCGCTGCTGCGGATGGACACGGTGCCGAAGTTTGTCCATTTGATCAAGCTGGTGCAGCAGGAGGTTTTGCTTGGGAACGAGAGGTTGAGGCCGCCGAAGTTGGCGCTGGTGGGGGCGGAGCGGGAGGAGACGCTCAAGGCGTTGCGGGTGGCGTTGGAGAGCAGGCCGAGTTAGGCGAACTTCGGGGCTTCAGGCAACGGGCGTCTGACATGGTAGTAGAATGGCGGGCGGAAAGCCATGAGACACCTTACTGTTTGCCTAATGCTTGCTTCGGTGGCGTTTGCGCAGCCGCCTGGGGCCAACTATGACGAAGCGAAGGTTCCGAATTACACGCTACCGGAACTGTTGAAGCTGAATTCGGGCGAGGCGGTGAAGGACGCCAAGACGTGGCGCGAGAAGCGGCGGCCTGAGGTTTACAGCCTGTTGGAGCAGCAGATGTTCGGACGGGCGCCGGGGCGGCCGGAGCGGATGACGTTTGAGCTGACGTCGATGGAGCCGAACGCGCTGGGCGGCAAGGCGGTGCGCAAAGAGATCGCGATTACGACGGCGGGCAAGACGTTCAGCTTGTTGTTGTACCTGCCGAAGGGCGTGAAGGGGCCTGTGCCGGTGTTCCTGGGGTTGAATTTCCAGGGCAACCATGCGGCGGCGAAAGAGGCCGGCGTGAAGCTGGCGATGACGTGGCCGAGAGCGTCGAAGGGCGCCGAGGTGGTGGCGACGCAGGCGGCGGAGACGAGCCGGGGCGGGGCGGCGTCGAGATGGTCACTGGACTTGATTTTGTCGAAGGGGTATGGGGTGGGGACGGTTTATTACGGCGACATCGAGCCGGACTACAACGGCGGGATGAAGCACGGGGTGAGGCCGTATTACCTGAAGGGCAAGGCGGAGGCGGCCGATGATTGGGGTGCGATTGCGGCGTGGGCGTGGGGGTTGAGCCGGGCGATGGACTATCTGGAGACGGACAAGGCAGTGGACTCGAAGAAGGTGGCGCTGATGGGTCATTCGCGGCTGGGCAAGACTTCGCTGTGGGCGGGCGCGGCGGATGAGCGGTTTGCGATTGTGATCTCGAACGATTCGGGCGAAGGCGGCGCGGCGATCAGCCGGCGGATGTTCGGCGAGAACGTGAAGAACCTGAACACGAGCTTCCCGCACTGGTTTACGGGCAACTACAAGCAGTACAACGAACGGGTGGCGGAGATGCCGTTCGACTCGCATTTCCTGATTGCGTTGATCGCGCCGAGGCCGGTGTATGTGAACAGCGCACAGGAGGACCAATGGGCGGATCCGAGGGGCGAGTTTTTGGGGGCGGTGGCGGCGAGCCCGGTGTGGCGATTGTATGGGAAGAAGGGGATCGAGACGGACAAGATGCCGGGCATTCATCAGCCCGTTGGCGATGCGGTGGGTTATCACGTTCGCGCGGGCAAGCACGATGTGACGGACTATGACTGGGAGCAGTGGATCAAGTTTGCTGACCGTCACTTCGGGCGGCGGTAGGACGGAAGAGCTGCAGAGCCAGTTTTGAGAGGTTGCGGCCGACGGTGCGTTCCTCGTCGACGACGTTGGTTGCACCGGCGGAGAGCAGGGCGGCGGCGGAGCGGCTGTGGCGTGAGCGGACGATGACGGGAACCTCGGGCCGGATGGCGCGGACGGTGTGGACGATGGCGGCGGCGGCGGCGGGATCGGGGACGGTGATGACGACGCCTTTGGCGTGGATGAGGCCGGCTTCGGCGAGGATTTCGGGTTGGGATGCGTCGCCGAAGTGGACGTGGGCGGAGGTGGTGCGGGGGTTGAGGTCGATGATGTGGGGCTCGAAGCCGTGGGCGCTGAGGGTTTGAACGACTTCCTCGCCGGCGGGGCCGTAGCCGGCGATGATGATTGTGTTTTCGCGATCGAGCCGGTAGACCTCCGGCTCGGGCCGCATGACGAAGAGCATGGCGAGTTTTGGGGCCGCCATGAAGAGATAGGGGGTGGCGAGCATGGTGAGCACGGAAGCCGACACCATGAGGCCGGCTTCGGCGGCTGGCAGGAGGCGGGACTGCTGGGCGAGGGTGAGCATGACGAAACTGAATTCGCCGATTTGAGAGACGACGATGGCGGCGCGGGCGGCGACGAAGGCGGGGAGTCCGGCGGCGCGGAGGGCGAGGGTGGCGGCGGCGGATTTGATGAAGAGGATGGCTGCGGCGATGAGGATGATCATGCCGAGGTCCTGAAGGCGCGGGGGTGAGGCGAGCAGTCCGATGGAGACGAAGAAGAGGGTGACGAAGACGGCGCGCAAGGGGATGATGTCGGCGCGGATCTGGTGGGCGTAGGGGAGTTCGCCGAGCAGTGCGCCGGCGAGGAAAGCGCCGAGTGCGGGAGAGAGGCCGAGGGCGTGGGCGCCCCAGGTGCAGCCGAGGCAAGTGACGATGGAGAGGACCACGGGGGCTTCGCGGAGAAGTTGGGGAGAAGAGCCCCGGACGAGCCAGGGCAGCGCGTTGCGAAGAACAAGATAGAGCAGGGCGCCGAAGGCGAGGGCCTTGGCGAGAGCGATGAGAACGGCGATGACGCCGGCGGAGCCCTGCTTGCCGGCGGCCATGGTCTGCATGACGATGAGGAGGGGTGCGAGGGCGAGGTCCTGCAAGAGGAGGATGGCGGTGGCGGCGCGGCCGTAAGGGGCATCGCTATCGCCGCGGGCGGTGATGATGCGCAGGACGATGGCGGTGGAGCTGAGTGAGAAGGCGAGGCCCATGGCGAGGGCGGCGGTGGGGGAGAGGCCGAGGAGGGCGCCGAAGGGTTGAGCGAGCAGGACGGTGAGGGCGATCTGGATACCGCCGCCGATGAGGGCGATGCGGCCCATGGCGCGGAGTTTGGGGAGAGAGAATTCGAGGCCGATGGTGAACAGGAGGAGGGAGACGCCGATTTCGGCGAGGCCGACGATGAGGTCGACGTTGCGGACGAGACCGAGGAGACCGGGTGAGAGGGCGAGACCGGCGAGAAGGTGGCCGACGATGGCGTCCTGCTTGAGGCGCTGGGCGATGAGGCCCATGGCGAAGGCGGCGGCGAGCAGGGCGACCAACTCGATGAGGATCTCCCAGAAGACCTGCATACGCCCAGGATCGCACGGGGAGCGGATGAAACGAGAAGCCGGCTCCCGTGACCTGAAGGCAGGTGGACGGGAGCCGGGTGGTTGGTTAGAGTGCGCTAGAAGCCCATGCCGCGGCCGCCGGCGGGGCGGGGTGCGGGTTTGGTTTTGCGCGGGATCTTCTGGTCGCGGTTGGCGGTGTGGTAGACGAGCGACGAGAGGATGGTGGACATCTGGACGAGGTCGGCGCGCTGGATGCGGTCGTAGACGTCCATGTTGGAGTGGTGGGTGCGCGTCGAATAGTCGAGCGGATCCTGGATGAACTGGAAGCCGGGGAGGCCGACGGCGTCGAAGGCCTGGTGGTCAGTTCCGGTGGTGTTCTTGATGGTGACGGTGGCGGCGCCCATGTCCTTGAAGGGCGCAAGCAGCGCCTCGAAGACGGGGCGGGCGGCTTCGTTGCCCTGGAGGTAGATGCCGCGGATTTTGCCGCCGCCGTTGTCGATGTTGTAGTAGGCGGAGAGCTTGTCGTAGGCTTCGGTGGGCTTCATGGTGGCGGGGTCAGCGAAGACTTCCTTGACATAGGCGCGGGAGCCGAGCAGGCCCTGTTCCTCGCCGCTCCAGAGGGCGATGCGAACGGTGCGGTCGAGGGGGAGTTTGAGCTTGGTGAGGACGCGGATGACTTCCATCATGACGGAGGAGCCGGAGGCGTTGTCGGTGGCGCCGGTGCCGCCGTGCCAGGAATCGAGGTGGCCGCCGATGATGACGATTTCGTCCTTATGCCTGCCGGTGCCGGGGATGTCGGCGACGACGTTGTAGGACTCATCGTTGGTGTCGCCGATCTGGTTGCGGACTTCGACTTCGAGTTTGACAGGGACCTTTTTGTCGAGGAGGCGATAGATGCGGTTGTAGTGCTCGGGCGTGATGGCGATGGTGGCCGGGGGCAGAGGAATGGAGGGGTCGCGGTTGCCTGCCGAGGATCCGGCGACGCCGCCGGCTTCGTTGCGATAGCCGTGCTGGATGAGGACCGCCGGGGCCTCTTCGACCCAGAAGGCGGCGAGTTTTTTGCGCAGGGCCATCTGCTGCATGAAATTGCCGGGGCCGCCGGCGCGCGAGGGTCCGAACATGCGGGGGGTCATGTCGGGGGCGGCGGCGATTTCAGCGAGTTGCTGATCGGTGTAGCGGAAGCTGAGAGGCTTGTCGGGGAGGGCGATGTCGCGGGGAGGCACGGTGAGGACGATTTTGCCCTTCAGCTTGCCCTTGAATTTCGCCATATCCTCTTCGGTGGTTATGACGGCGAGGACGGCTTCACCGGCGACGGCGCCGTCGGTGGATTTCGACCACGCCAGAGGGAAGCCGATGAGGGGCTGGTAGGAGGGTTCGAGCATGTGGGCAGCGAAGCGTTCGTTCTGCCAGGCGCGGCCGAACGGGCCCCATTTTTCGAGACGGGCGTTTTTGAGGCCCCATTCCTGGAGCTGTTTGACGACCCATTCGGCGGCTTTTTTGTAGTTGGGCGAGCCGGTGAGGCGCTGGCCGTGAACCTCGGTGAGTTGGAACATGTGGTCCATCACCTGGGAGTTCTGAATGGCCTCCTGCTTGATCTTATAAATCGTGTCGAGGTCGACACGTTCCTGTGCGGACGAGGCCAGAGTGAGGGCCGCGGCGCATGTGAGAAGTCGAAGAGCGTGTTTCATATGTTAAGTACCAAAGGAAGATATCTAGGCGAAATGCATATCAGATGGGTTACGGCTGGCGGCCGGAGGACCAGAGAATGGCATTGCGGACGAGGCGGCGGTACCAGGGATTTTCGTGGGCTTCGCGTCCGTGGCCGAGTTGGATGAAGACGACCTTCGACATTGCGTAGGGGCTGACCCAGGCGAGGGCTTCGTCGGAGGTTTCGTGTTTCGTTGTGAGCAGAACCTCTGTGCCGGGGGCGCGCCACATGCCTTTGTAGGTTTCATCGCGCATCCATGCGGAGGAGAGGCCTTTGAGGATGGGATGCTTGCCGGAGGGTTCGATGCGGAGGTCGACGTCGTGTTTGTAGGTGGACATTTTCATGGAGAGCGAGGGCTCGTCCTTGAGGAGGTATTTGCCGCCGACGAGGTCTTTCCACCACCATTCCCAGTTTTGATGGTTGGCGATGGCGTGGTGGAGGACGACGATGCCTTTGCCGGATTCGGCGAAGTCGCGGAGGCGTTTTTGCTGGACTTCGGGCATTTCGGGGAGCATGTCGTAGAAGACGATGACGTCGAAGACTTTGCGTAGGTCGCGGCGGAAGGCGGCGGGGTGGGGATCGACGGTGACGCGGATGTCGGGCATGTGTTCGAAGACGCCGTAGAGGCTGGCTTCGTGGTCATGGCCGCCGGTGACGAGTAAAACGCGGAGGGCATCTTTTGTTTTGGGGTCGATGCTGATGAGGGCCGGCAGGGTGACGGTGGAGCGGGCCGACCATTCGACGCCGCGGGCGAAGGAGTCGATGAAGCCCTGGGCGAGCATGGCGTGGACGTCGTGGCCGAGGGCGGTTTGAAAGACGCGGCCTTTGCCAAACTGGTTGGTCCAGATGAGGGGCTCGTCGGCGCCGGAGCCGCCTTCATTTTTGGCGTTGAAGGCGGTGGCGAGGACGTGGATTTTGGGGGAGAGGACGAAGCTGAAGTAGAGTTCGTCGCTGGTAGTGAAGGAGGCGGGCAGGCCGGCGGCGATGGGGTGGGAGGGGTCCTTCCATTTGACGTCGTAGGAGTGGCGGCGGCCGTGGCCGGTTTTGGGAATGCCCTTCTTTTCGTCGGCCTCGCGCCAGCTTGCGCCGACCATTTCGGCCCAGGCGGCCCAGGGCTTTTCGGTGACGCCGGTGTTGGACATCTTTTCGCCGAGGACGTTGCGGATGCCGAACGGATAGGAGGCGGCGTGAACGACGGCGAGGCCCTTGCCTGAACGGACGAAGGCTTCGACGGCGGCTTCGGCCTGGGCGCCCCAGCGAGGACCGCAGTAGTCGGCGACGAGAACATCATAGGGGCGAAGTGTTTCGGCGGTGAGGCCGGCGGGTTCCTCGGTGACGCGGACATCGAACTTGCCGGTGGCATCGAGGATGCGGCGGAGGTGGGGCGTGGTGGAACGCCAGTCGTGGTTGTTGCGGCCCGAGAGGATGAGGACGCGGATCTTGCCTTCCTCGAAGTAGAACTTATCGGGGATCTGCTGCGCGGCAGCGAGGCCGAGCGAGCTAAGAACCAGGAACGATGCGCAGAGAGTTGTGTTCATCGAGGGCCTCGAGCAGTGTGTTGAGATGGCGCAGGCTGCGTTCAGCCTGATCGGGGGTGCCGCATTCGACCGAAAGCACGCCGTTGAAATTGTGTTTCTGGAGGATGGTGATGACGCGGCGCCAATCGATCAAGCCGTCACCGCAGGCGCAGCCGACGGGGGTGCCGGAGACCTTGCCCTGCTCAGTGGCGGCGTGTTCCATGGAGATGTCCTTGGCGTGGACGTGGATGAGGCGGGAGGCGACGGCTTCGAGGCCGGCGTAGGGATCTTCGCCGCCGAGCAGTGCGTTGCCGGTGTCGTAGTTGATGCGCAGCATGGGCGAATCGACGAGGTTGGCGATGCGGAGGAGGCCTTCGGTGGTTTTTGAGAACTCCTGATGGTCTTCGATGCCGACATAGACGCCGTGGCGCTCGGCGATGCGGAGGACGGCCTTGAGCGTGTAGCGCATGATGTCGTGGGCCTCTTCGCGGGTGACCCAGGACGGGCGGATGCCTTCGTCGGTGTTGACGCAAGGGGCGCCGAGGGCGGCGGCGAAGCGGATGGCCTTTTCGAGATAAGGCACCGAGACTTCGGGGCGCATGAGGGGGCAGTGGGCGGAGAGGGCCGATGCGCGGACGCAGTATTGCTGGAGGATGTCGCGGACGAGGAGAGGGTCTTCGTCGAGGGAGACGGAGTGGAAGTAGCCTGCTTCGGAGAGCAGTTCGCGGCCGTTGTGGACCATGGGTTCGACCCAGCGGTAGCCCATCTTGGAAGCGCGGTGGATGCCGGCGATGAACGGCTTGTCCTCGCAACGGATGTATTCGAGATTGATGCCGACTTCGATGCTCATGTGGGTCTCTCTTCTTTTATACGTCCCATTCCTTTTGCCACTGGACGACGCGGCGTTCTTTATAAGCGATGTTGCCGACGTGGCAGGCCATGGCGGCGTAGTGGCCGTCGTAGGCGGTGGCGTTGGGCTGTTTGCGGCTCTTTACGCATTGGAGGAAGTTGGCCATGTGAGGGGGTTCGGGCGAGGAGGCGAGCAGTTGAGGTTCGCCCTTGCCTTGCGGGAGGAAGCGGGCGCGGTGGCGGAAGATGCTGAGGCGGCCGCCTTCGCCGAAGAAGGTGATGTCGGCGGATTCCTCGGGCCGCATGTCGGTGATTGTGGCTTCGAAGGTGACGGTCAGCTTTTCGGGGTATTCGAGGATGAAGTTGACGTTGTCGGGGGTGTCGCGGCCATCGTTGAATTGATAGATGCCGCCCATGGCGACGGCGGAAGTTGGTTTGAGGATGCCGAGATACCAATGGACGACGTCGACCATGTGGACGAAGAGTCCGCCGGTCTGGCCGCCGGTGGCGAAGTCCCAGTAGGCGAAGCGATTGAAGTAGCGCTTGGGGTCCCAGGGGATCTTGGGGAGCCAGCCGATGACGGCGTCCCAATCGAGGCCGGGGGGCTTGGATTCCATGCCTGGAGGG
>JACZJQ010000113.1 GCA_014860455.1 Bryobacteraceae bacterium
GGGCGGTCTAGGTGTGTTGTAGGGAAATTCTAAACTGGCGCAACCGTTCCGTTACTGATCGAGAAAGGGCATGGAAGCCTCAACGAGCCAACGCATCAGCCTGAACGGATGAGGCCGAGCTGGCGTATATAGTCAACGAGACTCCACCAGACAGCGCCTCGACCGCAAAGCGCAGACCGCTGTGGGTGTTGACACGGTTCGCCCATGCAACACGACCCACAGCGCACAGCCTCTACGATTACTCCCACCGGCCTGCTCCGCGTCTACCGTCGGGATTCACTCGACGTGGATGACTTGGCCCACGCCATTCACTTCCTACTCACTGACATTCCTGCGCGCCGGCGTTCCCCAGAAAACGGACCTGGGATTGACTTGCCTTCGCGCGCCCACCGAGGGACCTATGTCATGGAGGTACGAACCTCCGGATAATGGCCGTTGCGATTTACACCCGCGTCAGCACCGAGGAGCAGCAGCAGCGCCAGTCCATCCGCACGCAGATTGAGTTCGGAGAACGGTACTGCCAGCTGCACCGTTTGGATGTGCACCGCATCTACTCCGACGAGAGCATTTCTGGGACCATCCCGCTGGAGCGGCGACCGGAGGGGAGTCAGATCCTCCAGGACGCGCGCCTCAAGAAGTTCGACCAGTTGCTCGTCTACCGGCTCGATCGTCTCGGCCGTGACACCCTCCTTACTCTGAACGCCGTCGCCGACCTCGAAGCTCTGGGCGTCCGGATCCGGTCGATGACTGAGGAGTTCGACACCGCCACACCCACTGGCAGGCTGATGCTCACCTTGCTCTCTGGCTTTGCTACGCACGAGCGCGAGGTGATCCGTGAGCGATGCGTTGCGGGAACGCTTCGAGTTGCCGAGACAGGTGTATGGCTTGGCGGGATCGTCCCGTTCGGCTACCGGAAGGTGGGCGAGAAACGGGACGCCCGGCTCGTTGTCTCCGAGGATCCGATCCCTGGCCTCGTCATGTCCGAAGCCGAGGTGATCCGGGAAGTATTCCGGATGGCAGCCGTGGATAAGCGTTCCTGCAGGTCAATCGCCGAGCGGCTGAACAGCCTGGGCGTCCCGTGTGCATACGCTCGAGACGGCCGCCTGGCGCTGAGGGGCAAGCGGAAGGAAAGGACATCTGGGGTATGGCGTCCAGGCCGAATTCGCGGCCTGCTGATCAACAAGACCTATATGGGGATCCACGAGTTCGGCAAACGCACGCGGAGCGGGCGTGCTGTGATCACGCGGTCGGTCCCCGCCATCGTGACTGAGGATACATGGCGGAAGGCTCAAGGGAACCTCAGATCGAACATCCTGTTCGCACCGCGCAACGCGAAGAACCAGTACTTGCTGCGAGGACTGATCAAATGCGCGCTGTGCGGTCACACCTACGTGGGTGTCGCCGCCAACAGGCCGAACGGAAAGCGGGAGTTCTACTACCGATGCAATGCCGCCCACTCACCATCAATCTACGCCGGCGTGGGCCGTTGCCAATCCAAGCCGGTGCGCGGCGAAGATCTGGAGCGGCAGGTGTGGTCCGACATCGAGTCCTTCCTCCGCAACCCCGAACCGCTGCTGGAGCAGTTGCACGCACGCCTGGAATCAGCCGCGCGGGATTTGACGGGGATCCGGGAACAAGCCACCCAACTTGCAGAGTTGATCGCCGCAAAGAGCGATGAACGGAATCGGATGCTGGCGTTGTATCGGCGCGGACGGTTGAGCGACGCCGATCTCGACGCGCAGTTGGCCGAAATCGATCGGGAGCAGGCTAACCTTGACGCCCAACTGTCGGAAGCCCAGAGCCGGTTGTCGGGAGCCGACTCTGTCTCCTCGACGGTGAGTTCAGCCCAAGATTTCCTGGAACGGTTGAGGGACCGGCTGGATCAGCCGACAACTTGGCAACAGAAGCGGCGCCTAGTGGAGGTGCTCGTGGCGGGCGTCACCGTGGACACTGTCGAGGAATGCGGCGTGCGCCAGACCCGAACGACGATCTCCTACCGATTCAGCCAGCCCGACCATCCGCTGATGATCGTGCTTCCGCAGGTGCATGTTCACGGCACGGTGGTGCGGATTCCCACGGATCCCAAGACGGTCGGGGATCACCTCCGCCGGCGGCGGCTGGAACTCAAACTCCTTCAGCGTGACGTGGCTGCCCGTATTGGAGCCGACGAGTCGAGCGTCTTCAATTGGGAGGCGAACCGTGGCCAGCCGCAACTGCGCTACATGCCTGTCGTCATCGGCTTCTTGGGCTACAATCCGCTGCCGGAGGCGCCGGATATCGCCGGGCAACTGGTCCGGCACCGAACCTCGTTGGGACTGACGCAGAAGGAGGCGGCGCAGCGGATCGGCGTGGATCCCTCAACGCTCGCCCGATGGGAGCGCGGGGAGAGGGAGCCAGAAGGCGACTTCGCTGCAAGTGTAGCCAAGTTCCTGGATAGGCAATCCCGTGAGCCAGAGCACTTGAGGCGGGTGGGGTAAGCCGCATAGAGATTAGGTAGCACCGATTGATGCGCCCAACTGAGCGGCTGCATCGAATCGAATCAGTTGACGGGATTGCTTGCCGGGCCGGATGGTCTTTCTGGTCTACGACCACGAAGAAAAGCCCTCGCGCCAAAAGGAACTTGGCCACTCTCGGTGATCAGCCAGATCGCGCCTTCGGCTGCTACCTGGGTCGCGCCGAGTACTCGGTCGGCCTGAGCCAGAGCTTCTCTGATAGTGGCCCTTGCAGGCGATAAAGCTTTGGCCCCCGCGAGAACCGGAAGACTCTATACAACCAGAAACACCGGCCAAGCCGCTCGGACTGAAACAGCTCGTTCTCTGTGATCACGAAGGGTGTCCTGTCACCACCGTTCGTCGTCTTAACCTCGATGTACTTCTCTGATCCATCAGGCTCAAACGACTGCACATCGTACCCGGCGCCATCCCCATCCACCGCGGCGACATGACGAACGCGTTCGGCGAGATCACCGCGCCCGAGATCGCAGAGGAATCGACGCTCGAGGCCAGCAACAAATTCCTCCCCTTGTCTCCCGAGCGCCTTCCTGGTCTGCGCCGATTCCTCAGTTAACCCTGGCCGCGCGAGCTTCGTCGGACTGCGAGGGTGGCCGGGCTCAGAATCCACGAAGACGGGAGCAGCCTCCTCGAGGTCCTTCAGCGTGTACAGCGATCCATCTGGGGGATTCGACACCGGTAGATGAAGTCTCCGATCGAGTTCGGCGAAGAACTGGGAGTGCTCGTTGAGGTAGGTCTCGACGGCGGTGCGCAGGGAACCCTGGACGTTCGTGCGCGGCTTGTACCCCTCGATATAAGGGAGGCTTAGGCCACTGAGAACTGCACTGATGTTGCAGTGCTTGAATTCGATGGATTGCTCGCTCCGCAGATCCAGGCTTGCAAGAAGCCGCCTGCGGTGTTCTGCTTTGCTGTACTTATGCCCGCTCGCCTCCAGCTTAAGCATCTCGAAATAGTCAGCCACGATGAGACTCACATCTTCTTCTGGCCAGTCCCTTTGGGCCGGTGGCGGCGCCAAGTCCACGGACGCTTCGGAGCCAACCGATCCTCTGCTGGCCTTAAAATCTCCCGCACCGTTATCATGCCCGATGGATCTTGAGTCCTGTTCTGCCAGTTGGAAGCCCAGTGCGGCATACCGTTGTGCCATCCTCTGTCCCCGGTGCCCCTGATAGATCCTTTCCTTAATCGGGCCAAGGTCGGGATGCTGGTAGGCTTGCGCAGCCGCAAGCAAGGGCTCTGGATCGTATGGTTTCCCATTGTGGCGGAGGACCAATTCGTACTTGGCGTCCACTGCGTATTTCTCGCGGAATGCCTTCCGCCCGATCCTGTCGCATTCGTTGATCGCCTCAAGCACTGCTTGGCGATCGGTGACGTGTCGAATGACTGCCATACTTAATCCTCCGGCTGGCTTGGCACCTTCGTGCCCCGCATGCACTTTCGAATGTCATCCTTCTCAGCGTCAACCAGGGAATGCAGACGCTCTTCAATCTCCCGCCAAGGACGCGAGAGATCGACCGTCGCCACTCGGATCCGATGCCCCTGAACAAACATGGCTTCGTCGAGTTCGCGACTTGTAGTCGGATACAGTAGCATCCCTTCCGCAGCCGCGTGCGCTGCGCTTCGGTGCTCCTGTGTCCTCAAATAGGCGTAGACTTGGTACAGATTCTCAGACTTAAACTTCTCTCCCCCGTGTGGCGACTCCGCGAGTGTTCGAATGCTGTACTTGGTGTCAATGACCAACCGCCGGTACGGTGCCCGCTTCTCAGTAATCGTCACGTCGGTGCGCATCCCCGGCACGAGCGTGCAGCCGAGTTCGTCGTGCCAACTCAGAGACTCGCCCTTCACGTCGTACGCCGTCAATCGATGTCGGTAATAGTTCAGCACAAAGCGCTCGAAAAGTCGGTGAAAGGTTATCTCGTCCTTGAGCAGTGCAACCATGGCCTGATCGCCGACCTGCTCCGCCGGCATCTGCAGGCGCTGGATGAGTGCGCAGATCGCGAGAGGAACGGCGTAGTCCCGGTCGCTGCTTCCAAGCTGAACCAAGCTGAAGTCTGCAATGGTAATGGGAGACAACTCAACGCCATCCATCTCGCTCACCACGGCGCGAAGCTCATGGCGCAGGTCGCCTTCACTCGATCCTCCTGCCGACACCAGACGAGAATCCGACGCGAGGCGGTGAAGCGTGGCGCGGATGATCCGGTTCTTCAGAGTGTCGATGCTCAACACCGGGAATCGGCAGTAAGCCTTGCCGCGCTCGAAGCACATGTGCTTCAGGGATGTAGCGAAATCGACGCGGCCCCGAATACCTCGAATCTCGTCGTGACAGTCGAGATGCGCACGTCGGAGTTGTCCCCTCAATAGCTCGCGCGTCGTGCCGGCCAAGACGCCAGCCAGCAAGCCCAGCAGACTCCCCGACGCTTCGACCGCGGCCTGGGTGGTGTCCCGCCACCGGGCGAGATCCCAGGCATACAAGAGGAGGTACCAGACATTACGGATTGGGATTCTGCGTGCCAGCGGACTCACGGTGTGCATTTTGCCGCTGCTCCTCTGCGCTACAGCAACTTCCGGGCTTGCTCCAGGCTGGCGGGATCGTCGTACCAATACTCTTCAAGTAGTGGGTCGATCTCGGTCTGGATGATTTCGCGGTACCATCGCTCATCGAGCGGAGAGAAATTTATGCCGGATGGGCAGAAGAAGCTGTGCCCAACACGATACGCCGCGCCCAGTCGCCTGTCCCCAGCAATGAAGTGATTGAGGGCCGTCATACGCTCGATTATCAAATTGCAGAGTTCCGGCGCCATGCCCCGCCCTGCCAGCCATTCTCGGTAGGCCGCGTCGCCGAAGCGAGGCTCCAGCGTGAAGTAGGCGAAGCGCCGTCTGAGCGCATAATCGACCAGGGCGAGCGAACGATCCGCAATGTTCATCGTGCCGATCAGATACAGGTTCGGCGGGATGAACAGCTTTTCGTCGTCCGACCGGCGATAGAGAGGCCGCACCTCGTAGTGCTTCGCGCGTTTGTCGGCCTCCAGAAGCATCATGAGTTCCCCGAGCACTTGGCTCACATTGCTCCGGTTGATTTCATCGATTACGAGAACATACTTGTGGTCTGGGTCTGCCTCGGCGGCCTTGCAGATATACCAGAACGGCCCGTCGACAAGTTCGAACTGCCCGGCATGGGGAGTTGGACGGTAGCCGCGGACAAAATCCTCATAGCTGTACGAGGGATGGAACTGCACCATAGTCAGTCGCGCCTCGTCCTTCGCCTCCATCAGCGCAAAAGCGAGGCGCTTGGCGACAAACGTCTTGCCCACGCCGGGTGCGCCTCGCAGAATGAGGTTCTTCTTCGTCCGCAGGCGCCTGAGTAGGACCTCGACCTCATCCTCGCTGAGGAACACCCCTTCCGCCTGGAGATCCGCCGCCGAGTAGGGCTCCGCGGTGATGTCGATCGGAGGTGGGACTTCGCCCTTGCCAGGGTCGCCCCACCAACGGGTCGTGAAGTACTCGTAGTCCTGCTCATCGCCCCCAAACACGAACCGGATCAACTGCTGGGCGTAGTGGTCTTCCTTGCGGATGCGCCAGACGGTGGATCGCAGGGTGTAGAAGTACCAGGAGCGCGGCGCCGGTTGCGGGTCATCCCATTCCACCTCGACGCGCCTGCCGTCACCCGGGTTGGACACGATCGTTCCCGTGGCTTTGATGAGCATCAGCGACACCGTATGCCCGCGAGAATCGAACGGAAGTTCGTGCTTCTGCGTGGTAGTCGACTTGATCGCGATCTTGTCTCCGACCTTCATCGACCTCACGAGATCGAGATAGCGATCTTCGTAGCCGTTTTCCCAGATCCCCTCTTCGAGGAAACGATTCGTCTGATCCGGTGCGTCCTCGCTATCCCAGTAAGCACCAACGAGCCAGAAATCCTGGTCTGTGGGCGAGGGAAGATCGGGTGGCTTGGGCAGAGGACCGTCGCCAGCTTCATTGGCCCAAGCATCATGGGAAACCCTCGCCAGGTCCTCACCAACCTCAGATCGGACTTTAGCCAAGAGGTCGCGGTAGAAGTTGAACGAAAGCCCCTTCGATGGGAGTTTGATCTTCAACCCTGCCCGCATATGACGATCGACGCTGAGAAAACGTCTGGGGCGAATCCAGAACAAGCCCATCGTCAGATTCACATTGGTGTTGCGAACTTGCAGCGCGTTGTCGAACGCAGCGGGGAACTCCGGGTTGTTCAGCGAATTGGGCTCCAATGCGAGAAGGAACACCTGCCACAGGCGTTCAACGTCACCGGGCTCCCGATCATCGCGGTACGCGAAAAACCAGGACTTCTGGTTATTCACGATGGGAATGCCGGCGAAATCAGTGGGTAGCGCAGCCGCGACCCCGAACTGGCGTTTTGCAGCGTCGAGGATCGCGATGCGTGTCTCTCGCCGAATACCTCTGTTGAAGCTCCCGAAGAATGTGAACGGGTCGATCTCTGTCAGGCGGAATCGTTGCCCGCTCGAATCACGGTCATGCATCGGTGTGACCGTAAGGCCGGCGTTGTGGAGACCGTCGAGGAATGTGATCAACTCTTCCTGACGAGAATGGTACTCGGCGAGCTTGTCGGCAAGTTCCTCATAAAAGGGGATCCAGTCGAAAGGATTGGTGGTTTGAGTGGAGTCAGGCATGCGGTTCCCGAAACGCCATCATATCCCTCCGAACCACCGTGCGGACAGATCCACCCAGACATGGTCAGTGAGACCGCGATTTGGTGCCACAGCCACGCAGTGTTGGCGTGCACACCGCCGAAGTCGGGGTCAACTCCAGTAGTTCCGATCCAACCCCCGATACTGCACAGCCTCGGCGACGTGCTTGGACTGGATCTCTTCCTGGTTTGATATGTCGGCGATGGTCCGGGCCACCTTCAGGATGCGGTCATGTGCGCGCGCAGATAGGCCAAGGCGGCGCACGGCGGTCTCCAGTGTCCGTTCCCCTGCCTCGTCAAGCGGACACAGGGCACGCAAGCGAGACGCGGGAATCAGAGAGTTCACGTACCCACGATTCTGCTGGATCTGCCTCGCAGACAACACCCGGGCGCGCATCTCGGCCGAACTCGATCCGGCCCGTTGCCCACGCAACTCCTGGAACGGGACCGCCGGGACCTCGATGTGGAGGTCAATCCGGTCCAGTAGCGGGCCGCTGATCTTGCCCAGGTAGCGCTGGATCTGGGCGCCCGTGCACCGGCATTCTCTCAGGCTGTCAGATTGATGTCCGCACGGGCACGGATTCATCGCCGCCACCAGCGTGAAGTTCGACGGAAACACCAGGCACGCCTGCGACCGCGCAATCGTCACCGCCCTGTCCTCCAGCGGTTGCCTCAGCAACTCCAGCACGTTCCTCGGAAACTCCGGCAACTCATCCAGAAACAGCACCCCATGATGCGCCAGCGACACCTCCCCCGGCCTCGGCACCCCCATCCCGCCGCCCAACAATCCCGCAGCCGATATTGTGTGATGCGGCGACCGGAACGGCCTCGCCGGCAGCAATCCCGACCCCTTCGCCAGCGCCCCTGCAACGCTGTGTACCTGCGTCGTCTCCAACGCCTCCTGAAAATTGAACGGCGGCAGAATCCCAGGCAACCGCCGGGCCAGCATCGTCTTGCCCGAGCCAGGCGGCCCCAGAAGCAGCACATTATGTCCGCCCGCCGCCGCCACTTCCAACGCCCTCTTCGCCGTCGATTGCCCCCTCACGTCGGCGAAATCATGCTCGGGATCCACTTGAAATCCCGGCCCAGCCGCCTTTGGCACGCACGGCGCGAACTCCAGCGGACGGTTCAATACATGCACTGCATCGCTGATGTGTCCCGCCCCATACACCTCTAGCCCCTCCACCACCGCCGCCTCGTCCGCATTCTCCTTCGGCACGATCAGCCGCTTTATCCCATGCTGCCGCGCGCAGATCGCAATCGACAACGCCCCCCGGATCGGCCGGATCGTCCCGTCCAGCGACAACTCTCCCGAAATCGCGTGGTCCGGACACGGCTTCACCGTCCCCATCACCCCCATGATCGCCACCGCCATCGGCAGGTCAAACCCCGCCCCCTCTTTCTTCAGATTCGCCGGCGCCAGATTCACCGTCAAAGCCTGGCTCGGATAGCGGAACCCCGAGTTCACCATCGCCGACCGGATCCGCTCCCGGCTCTCCCTCACCGCCGCGTCCGGCAACCCCACCATCACCATGCCGCGCTCGGACGACGAGCCGAACATATCCACCTCGACATCGACCGGGTGGGCGTCGATGCCGAAGACGGCCGCGCTGCGTGTGCGGAACAGTGCCACATCACTTAGTGGCCCGCACGGCTGATCTCTCTCACCTCAGCCCGCGTTATTTCTCCACCTTGAACTTCATCTGCTTCTCCACCTCCGCCTTCCCCTCCAGATCCTTCGCTGTCACCACAATCGTGTACTCGCCCGGCGTCAGGTCCGGCGTCAGATTCAATCCGATCACCCCGTTCATCACCCGCTTCGGATAATACGGCGCATCCGCCTCATGCGCCGCCTTCGGCTCGGCATACATCTCCCGCCCCGACGGTCTCAGCACCCGCAAACCATACTCCACTTCGAACCGGTTCTTCTCCCCCACCTTGAATCCCGCCAACTGGAACCTCAGCAGCACCGCGTCGCCCGGCCTGTACACGGCCTCGGCCAGCGGCGCACGGTCCTGCTCTGACCGGTAGAAACCCTCGTTCAGAATCGAAAACTCCGCCGGCGCCGCCAGCTCCCGCCCGCCCACGCGGAACCCCATCTCCTGCTCGACGCTGGTCTGCGCGTTCTCATCTGACACTTTGATCAACAGCTTGTAGGCGCCTGGCGGCAGTTGCGGCGGCAGCGGCAGCGTCTGCGACACCTTCGGCAACCAGTTCTCATCGTTGTGGCTTACCTCTTCCGAGATCGTCCCGTTATACGGCTCCCACAACAGCCGCCCTTCCGGATCCGACGCATAGATCAGCCACCGCAGATTCACCCGGTCGTTCTTGATCGCATACCCGCCCACGCGGAAGCTGAAGTAGATCAACTCTCCGCTGGTGTACTGGTAGCCCGGCGTAATGGAAGGCGCGCTCTCGCCGCGGTCGTGGAATACGGCCTGCAACACGGCCAGCTTCCGGGATTGTCCCGGCGCCGCCAAGGCGGCCATCAGGCAGAGCGCGGCGACGCCCAGCACCCGCATGGCATCATCTGCCCGCTGCCGGCGGCACCGCGTCGGCGCCCGGCATCCCGGGTCCCTCCAGCCGCAGAGGCACGTCGATCAGAGCTTCCACTTCCTTCTCCGGGTCCCCGCCGCTGATCACTTTCAGCTTGTAGTTCGCCATGGGCACGTCGAAGATGATCTTGCCCGACATCGTCTCCAATGGCTTGATCGCCCGCATAAGGCCCAGCCAGCTCGGGGCTCCGGACATCTTCTGCTCTTCCATCGTTTCCTTGCCCTTTTCATCCACCAGGAACAGCAGCGGCACCCCCGCATCCTCCGGACCGCCGTTGGTGATGGAAACCTCCATCACCAGAAAATGCTGCTTCGCCGTGGCCACGCCGTCCACGGTTTCCATATTATCGGTCCACGAACTGTGCAGCACGGTGTATGTCAGCGGACCCGCCACGGCAGGCGAACCCATGAGATAGACCTTCCCGCCCCCAGACGTCGATCCCCCGTCCTGGCTGGAACAGCCCGCCAGCGCCGCGACCGTGATGACAGTCAGAATCCGCATGTAGCTCATCCGGGAATCCTCCGAATCCGATTTCTCTCTCGACTCAAAGGTACCCGAACCGCCACCGCCACGCAATCATCCGAATGAGTGACACCCTTCCAGCCTTGCTTGCCTCCGCCCCTCGGCTTATGCTGTTGTTTCGTGCACCACCGTCTTGCCATCGTCCGTTCCACCGCGTTCCGGACTTCTTCCACCACACTCAATGGATAACCTCACCCACACCCTCACCGGAATCGTCCTCGCCCGAGCCGGACTCGGCCGCTCCATCCCGCACTCCGCCCTGCTCCTCGCCCTCGCCTCCAACGCCCCCGACCTCGACATCGTCACCGGCCTCGACTCCTCCCTTGCCTACCTCCACCACCACCGCGGTTGGACCCACGCCTTCGCCTTCTCCCCCCTCGTCGCCCTCTTCGCCCTCCCCCTCTGGGCC
>JACZJQ010000114.1 GCA_014860455.1 Bryobacteraceae bacterium
GAGTTCTGGCCGCGCAGGGCGCGGGTGGCGATGGGTGCGGCGAGGGCGGCGATCAACTGGCGGCGGGTGGGTTTCATGGTGGCGGCTCCGTTACTTTTTGAAGATTGATTCGGCGTAGTTGAGACTTCGGCGGATGTTGGACTCAATCGAGGCGGTCTGTTCGGTCTTGGCCTCGACGGCGAGTTCGATGACGAGGTAGCCGGTGTAGCCTTGCTCTTTGAGATAGGCGGCGACTTGGGTGTAATCGATGTCGCCGGGGGCGAACTCCTCGATCCAGACGCCGTCCTTCGAATTGCGCAGGTGGAGGCTGGCGGTGCGGGGGGCCCACTCTTTGAGATGGGTCATGACGTCCTGGCCGCCGCGGTAGAACCAATGGATGTCGAGACAGGCGTAGACCAGCTTCGGGTCGGTATTGGCCATGAGGTGACGCCATTCGCGGGCTTTGTTGGCCAGTTCAGGGGCGTGCTGGTGGACCATCAGGCCGAGCTTTTCTCGTTTGAGTTCAGTGGCCAGGCGGTTGAGTGCGGCGGCCTGGATTTTGAGCTCTTCGTCGGATTTGGCCGCGCCTTTGGGTAGGGGATTGGGATTGATGTTGACCCATTCGAGCGTGCCGGTGGCTTTCTTGACGCGGCGGGCGAGAGCGAGGGTGTCGGCGATGGTTTTGTCGGCGCCGTCGGCGGTATGCATGGGGCCGCCGTTGTAGACGATGGCGAGCTTCAGTTTGTGGCGCTTGAGCAGGCCGGCGGTCCGTTCGGTGAATTCGGGGGCGAAGAAGGCGTTGGTGAGTTCCAGTCGTTCGTAGCCGGCGATGCGGAAGGCCTGAAAGATCTCGTCGAAGTGCTTGTCGAGCGGCTCCTTGATGCGGCTGTAGTGCTGCTGGAAGACGTAGGCCTGTCCGGCAAAGATGGGCTTGTAGGCGGCTGCGCGCAGGGGCGGCAGGACAAGGGTGGAGGCAGCGAGGAAGGTTCGGCGGTTCATAGGGTTCTCTGACTTCACTGGGCACGTTATCATCCCTCGCCGGACGAAGCAATCCGGATCCAAGACACGAAAGCAACCCAAGCGGCGTCTAATCCGTATATTCTCTTGGTTGACGAGGGTAAAGAACTCAAAATGCGCGCATCCATGTTGTCGATTCTCATTACTCTGGGCATGGTCCTGGCTTTCGGTCAGGACACGGGCAAGTTGGGCAGTATCGAAGGCCGGGTGGTGAACACGGCGACGGGCGAAGGGATCAGGCGGGCGGAGGTCGTCATGCGCGGCAGTGGGGTGGCTGCGCGGGGAGCTCGTTCCGAGCAGATGACTCGGGCCGCTTCCACAGACGCGGAAGGCAAGTTCAAGTTTGAGGGCGTCGAGGCTGGCAACTACTTCCTGATGGTCCAGAAGCAGGGCTTCGTCCCGGAGCGCCGGACCGGCTATGCAGGCCGCTCGATCCGGGTGACGCAGGGGCAGGAGGTCAGTGGGCTGGAGTATAAGCTGCAACCGCATGCGGTGATCACGGGCAGGGTGGTGGACGACGAGGGCGAACCGGTGCAGGGGATTGCCGTGAATGTCCTGCAGCGGCGATTCATGAACGGCAAGCGGCGGTGGATGCAGTCCAACGGCGGATCAACGAACGATCTCGGCGAGTTCCGGATCTTCAACCTGCCACCGGGCAAGGTGATCCTCTCGGCGATGCCGGGCAGGCGTGCGATGGCCTTCGCCGGCCCCTTGGTGGCGACTCAGGTGAGCGGCGCTGGAGCCGAACAGCAGTACGTCCAGACCTATTATCCGAACGCATTCGATTCCGAGCAGGCCACCGTGATTGAGACTAAGGCCGGGCAGACGGTTTCGAACGTGGATATTCAACTGCGGCGGGGGACGGTGTTCAGGATCAGTGGGCGCGTCACAGACCCTGATTCGCAGGGCGGTCCGATGCGGTTCGGAGTGTCGGCGATGCGGTCCGACGACATGATGCGAGGAGGCGAAGGCGCGAGCACGAAACCCGACGGCACGTTCGAGATCCGTGGCGTCAGACCGGGCAGCTACACTTTGACGGCGACCACCTATGACCAGCGTCCGGCGGCGGGGCAGCGGCGGCTGGGCATGGTGAAGTTGGACGTCTCGGGCGATGTTGAGGGAGTCGCGATTGAGATCAAGAACGGGTTTAAGGTTAGCGGCACCCTGACGATCCAGTCGGCGAACGTGGGGGACAAGGTTGATCCGAAGTCGGCGAACATCATGTTCGCTCCAGCCGAGCAGGGAATGTTCTTCGGGCCGCCGCCGCGAGTGACGGTGGCCGCCGACGGGACGTGGTCAGCCGAGAACGTGGTCCCAGGCGTCTACAGGCTGAATGCGATTCTGCGGTCCGCGGACGGTGGTTTCTCCTATGTTGCCGCGCTGAATGTTGGCGGCGAGGATTATCTGGGCCGGGATTTGGACATGACGCAGGGGCCTGTGGGGCCGATCCGGGTATTGCTGTCAACGAACTCAGGGACCATCAACGGGACGCTGGACACGAGTGAAGTCTCCAGTGAAGGCGCGGGCTTTGCCGTGGCGATCCCAGCGGAGCTGAGGTTCAGGCTCGTGGATCAGATGCGGGCGATGCCGGTGGCACAAGACGGTTCGTTCTCGATTCGAGGATTGAGGCCGGGCGAGTACCTGGTGTTTGCCTTTGACCAGTATCAGTCGGGAGCTCTGGAGGATCCGGAGATCTTCAAACAGGTGGACCAGAAGGGGGTGCGGGTGAAGGTGGCGGCCGGTCAGACCTCGACGGCGCAGGTGAAGCTGACGCCGTGGCCGGAGGAGGCGATGGGGCAGTAGCGGGAGATACGGATGCGTTCCAGACAAGTTGTATGGGCGGTGCTGGCCTGCGCGGCGGCGGTGCAGGCGCCGCTGTATGGGCAAGTGGAGCCGGGGGTGGGGCGGGTGGAGGGCCGGGTGACGCACTCGCTGACCGGGATGCCGATCTCGAAGGTCCAGGTCCGCGTGACCGGCGACGTGCCAAGGCCTGGGCGCGTTGAGCCGGATCGGGTGTCCTATGCAACCGAGACGGATTCCGCAGGGCGTTTCGAGGTGACGGGATTGCGGGAAGGCCAGTATGGGATCCAGATTGAGAAGCCGGGGTTCCAGATGGATCGAAAGAAGACGTCCGGGATAGGCGGATTTCGTTTGACGCCGCAGGTGACCGAGGTGAAGTCAACTTACGAGTTGAGTCCGCTGGGGCTGATCACCGGGCGAGTGCTGGATGCCAACGGAGAACCGGCGGAGAACGTACAGGTGATGGCGCTGCGCAAACGATACCACTGGGGGCGGCGGCAGTGGGCCGGGTCTGGGAGCGCTGTGACCGACGACCGGGGCGAGTTCCGCATGTGGGACGCGCAGCCAGGCCAAGTGATTCTGGCAGCCAATCCCCGGCCATGGTTGAGCAACATCGGCCCGCGCATAGAGCTCCGCGCAGGGGGCGGCGATACGGGATCCCGATACGAGATCACGTTGTACCCGAGCGCACTCGAGCCGGAGGGGGCCGAGGCAGTTGAGGTGACGGCTGGCGGGCATGTGCAGGATGTCGTTATCCGGATGCGCAAGGAGCCGACCTTCAGCTTGAAAGGGAAAGTGGTGGACAAGAGAGCCGGCGAGGGCCAGCGCTTCGTTGTCGGGTTGAGGGAGCGCAGGGAGATCCTCGAATGGGGGTCGGAACAGATTCAGACGGAGGAGGACGGGAGTTTCGAGTTCAAGCATAAGCTGCGGGGCAGGTACGTGCTTTCGGCACGGCTCCCGGATACTCCGGAACCACGCAAGGGGCAACGGGTAGGGTTCGTAGACATTGATCTGACGAAAGACATCGAGAATGTTGTGCTGGAGTTGAAGCCCGCGTTCGGCGTGCGCGGGACGGTGGAAGTGAGGGGAGCGGACGCGTCGAAGGTCGACCTGACGAAGTTCTCTGTCTGGCTGGAGCAGGCCACCGAGGGGTTTTCGATCCTTGCGCCCGGACTTGTCACAGTGAATGCCGATGGTTCATGGTCGTTCGACGACGTCCTGCCGGGCCATTACCGGCTTCGGTGTTTCGCTAATTGGATGCGCGGGGTGAATCCTCACCAGGTTTCAGGGAAGGTGAACGGACAGGAATGGCAGGGCAGGGAGAACCTGTTGACAGAGGAAACGCTGGGGCCGATTGAGTTTGTGTTCTCGACGGATTCAGCCACCATCGGCGGGACGGTGGAAGGCGGGCGGGCCGGGCTGAACGAGCGTTCGATGGCGATTGCGATTTCGACCGATGAGGCGCAGCGGAGGGCCGAGTTTTGGCGGCAGGGCAGCATGGACGAGAAGGGAGCGTTCAAGATCGACGGGCTGAAGCCGGGCGAGTATCTTGTGTTTGTCTTCAATGACTTCGATTACGGAGTGTTGGAAGATCCGGATGTCCTGAAGCGGATCACGCCGAAGGCTGTGCGGGTGAAAGCCGTCGCGAACGAGGAGGCGCGGGTGCAGGTGAAGGTGACCGACTGGCCGGAGACGCGGATTCACCCTTAGGATTGGGGCGGAAGACGGGGTTAGGCTGGGGGTGGGAGAATCCGGGCCTTGCAAGCCAGGGAAGGAGGCGCAGAATGAAGGCGGGAGCGTTGATACCCCTAATGGCATCACTGGTGATGTGTGAGGCGCAGGACTTCCGGGCCGCCCGGGAGCGGATGGTCCGCGACCACATGGAGGCGCGGGGCGTGAAAGACGCGCGGGTGCTGGCCGCGATGCGGGCGACGCCGCGGCACCTGTTTGTGCCCAAGGCGTTGCAGGGCAAGGCGTATGAGGACACGCCGCTGCCGATCGGCTACGGGCAGACGATTTCGCAGCCGTATATCGTGGCGTCAATGACTGAGTTGCTGGGCGTCAGGCCCGGCGACCGGGTGCTGGAGATCGGGACGGGGTCTGGATACCAGGCGGCGGTGCTGGCGCAACTGGCCAAGGAAGTGTATTCGATTGAGATTGTGGAGGAACTGGGACGACAGTCGCGGCGTCTGTTCGAGCAGTTGGGCCATGCGAACATTGAAGTGAGGATCGGCGACGGCTACAAGGGCTGGCCGGAGAAGGCGCCGTTCGACCGGATTATCCTGACGGCGTCGCCGCCGGAGATTCCACAGGCGTTGATCGATCAGTTGAAAAACGGCGGGCGGCTGGTGGCGCCGGAGGGTAAGGCGTGGCAGGAGTTGATGGTGATTGATAAAGATGCGGCAGGCAAGGTGAAGAAGCGGGCGGTGTATGGGGTGCAGTTTGTGCCGATGGTGAAGGGCAAGTGAGACGGGGAGTTTGTATGGTCACAGGTTTAGAGGATCGCACCAGATGATGACTAAAGTGTTGATGGCGTTGGTTTTGATGGGCGGGACGGCTGGACTGACGGCTCAGCAGACTGAGTCGCAGCCGGTGGAGCGGACCTATGTGGTCGAGACCGGGACGCGGATCCTGTTGAATCTGTTGAACAGCGTCAGCACGAAGACGGCGGCCGAGGGCGACCGGGTGTACCTGGCGACGGGGTTCCCGGTGCTGCTAGGAGGGCGCGTGGTGGTGCCGCCGGGCAGCTATGTGGCCGGGACGGTGACCAGCGTGAAGCGCGCGGGGAAGATGAAGGGACGGGCGGAGTTGTATGTGCGGTTCGATTCGCTGACCCTGCCGAACGGCGTCACGCGGGATTTCCGGTCGCGGCCGGGGAGCCTGGATGGTTCGAACAAAGGCGAACTGGACCGGACCGAGGGCAAGATCAAGGGCGACAGCGACAAGATCGGGGATACGTCAAAGGTCGGCACGGGTGCCGGGTGGGGTGCGATGGTGGGTGGAATATCGTCCGGGGCCAAAGGTGCGGGGATCGGCGCTGCGGCGGGCGCTGCTGCCGGGTTGATCGGCGTCATGATGAGCCGCGGACCCGACGCGATGCTCGAGCGGGGGACGACTCTCGAAATGGTTCTTGACCGCGATCTCAGTTTCACCGCGGATGAACTGGACTTCGGCGGTACGGCCAATGTGAGCGGTCACCGGGGTGCGGATGGGCTGAATCGGCGGAAATAGAGGATTCGACTGAATTCTAAGCGAGTCACCCTAGAGTACTAAGTGCTTTTGCTGATGACGTTTTTAGGTGTTGGGCCTGGGTCTAATGTGAAGACACCTTACGAGAATGGGAGCTTAGTCCTATTCCACCCTAAAGATCAAGCCCTTACAATGACAGGCAGAGTTGCCTATGGGCGCAATGGAATTGCAGATCTTCGTGAGCCTTCTCGTGGTGCTTGGCGCCGCGTTCGTGGCGTTGATCTGCGACTTTCTGAAGGGCAACAACGAGAAACTTCGGGAGTTCAATATAGAGTTGGTCACCCGGCAGGAGGAGCGGGATCGGTCCGCGGTTTCCGCGCCTCAAGCCCGGCGGAACGCGCTGCCTCTGGCGATGCGGTCACCCGAGGCGGCCATGCCGGCCGAAGCGCTGGCGCACGATTCGGGGTTTGTTCAGCCGGTTGTGAGCGCCGTTGCCGAGGGGATTCCCGCGAATCCGCGCCGCCGCCGAGCGGGACGGGATATAGGCGCCGGCCTTGCACCCCAGATGGCTTCGAGCGTGCAGCCGCCGGCCCCGGTAGCCGCCATCGTGGCGATGGAGGACTGGGCGAGACGTGTGGTCGAGCACAGCACGTCAAGCAAGCAAACGCAGCCGCTGCCTGAGCCGGCGTTCCAGGCGGTGATGCAGCAACCATCGGCGCCGGAATCCGTGGCTCCTCTGTTCCGCGCCGTTCAGCCCGAGGAGGCTGGCACAGGATCTGTTCCACTCGCGGAGCCGGGTCTCGTGGATCTCGGGATAATGGGTCCTAGGCTTGCGGACGCCGGGGAAATCCAGGCGGCCAGTATCCCGCTTGCCGCGGAGTTTGAAGTGGTTGCGGAGGTTCCGGAGGTGCGAGCCGAAAAGGCTTCGGGCCTGCCGGTTGCGGAGACTTTGGCGCTGGATCCGGGACGACCTGTTCATGCGGGGACGGAGACTCGGACCATCGAGGCCGGACTGGCTGCCGACTCTGGCAGCGTAGCGTTCGAAGGGCTTGAGCCCGCCACCCAACCGGTTGAGGAGTTGGCTCCACCCGAGGCCGGTATTCAACGGCTTCCCGAGTATTCGACGCCCGTCGATGCCGTGCGTTCGCCGGTGCTGCCGGAACCCCGGCCGGTGGTGCCGGAACTCGACGCAATATCAAACAACGAGGCGCGAGCACATCGCGTCCAGGCCGAAGAGACGCTTCCCTTCGCCGGGGCTACCGAACTTCCCGTGGCCATCGCGCAGCCGGCGAAGTACATTGCTTCTCCGGATGCCGAACCTCTCGCCGGTTTGGGCCGGGCGGAGCCGTCCGGGATGCCCTCCGCCGTTCAGTTGGAGGCTTTCGGATCTCCGCGCCTGCCTTTGGGCCTGCCATTGCCAGTGTCCACTGCTGTCGCCGGATGCGAACTATCGGTTCGCGTGGGCGAATTGCAGACGTCGCAAGAGGAGCCGGCTGATGTTGAGATCCGTCTGGATAGCGGGTCGCGGCTACAGGCTCCGGACTGGACGGTCGAGGCGGACAAAGCGGCCGAGTCTGTCGATACTGCATCGGAACTGCTTGCTCCGGCAGTTGAAGGCGGAATAGGGTACGCCCATGAAACGGCCAGCGACGGTTTGTCCGCAGCCATGCAGGAAGATGCCGGGCCCAATCCTGATGAAGTGGTGCGAGTCCGCGTTTTGGACGAAGGCGATCTGCTCCAGCCATGCGGACTGATGGAATTGCCGATGTGGCCCATCGCCGCGGCGCAGTCCTCGCGGCAACCTGCCGTGGACTGGTTGGCGGCGTGGTTTGCCGGCCCGGAGATTGGCGGGCGAACTGCCAGCATACAGACCGCGGGTGAGGGCGAGGCGATGCCGGTTGCGGGAATCGCCGCCGAGGATGCGAACGCAGTGCGGTCTGGTGCGAGGATGGCGGTTTCGGTTCCCGAGCATTCATTCATCGCAACGCCCATCATGGCGCTGCCCCGCATCGCGTATGGCGTGCAGGTCGAGGTTGGAGTTGAGCGCATTGACGACGAGGCGGCGTTGGCGCTGGAGGAATGCGCATTCGAGCCGGAACAGCCTGAGTCCTACTTCCCCCCTGCTCCGCCGCTGAGCTTCGAAATCGAACCGATCGCGGATGCGGGATACCGTTTCATCGAGGTCGACAACGAACCGGAGATGAACCCGAAAGTCGTTCAAATGCCGCTGCCGGTTCAGGCCGCGTTCGAGCCCCCGGTGCGAGAGACTTTGCGGATTCCGCGCGGCATGCACGACCGGGCTGTCTTCGCCGAACTGGCTTCGCAAGGCGCCCGATTCGACGGAGTGGTCTTCCTGGTCGGCGTGATGGGTTTCGAGCACCTGGTGACGGAACACGGCCGCCCGGCTGTCGCCCAGGCCACAGAGGAGGCTACCTCCTACTTCGAAGGCCTACTAGGCACCGACGGTTTCGGCTGCTGGATCGAAGACTCGGTGTTTATGATGATCCTGCCAGCCGCCTCCGCGGAGCAAGCGCGGCTGATCACCACGCACGCCGCGGAGGGCCTCTGGGACTACCAACTTCGTTCGCTGGGCAGCTTGCCGCTCATCTTCCACTGGGGCAGTGCGGAGGCGTCCAATGAACGCCTCGACGCCGCGGTCGATCGCGCGCGCGAGCAGATGGTCGAAAGCGGACGGGCGCGGAAGCAGGTACTGTCGGCATCGGGCCGTTTCCGCCGCCGCGTGGTCAACGGCTGAACCGCCGGGTAGCCGGACTGCCGCTGTCGAGGGGATGGCTGCCGCCGGGTCCGATGGACCCAATTACTGATCGATGAAGACCGACTCGACGGCCTTGAGGACGGCGTCCACCCTCACCGGTTTGACCAGCGTCCCGTGGGCGCCCATGAAGTTGGCGATCTGGAGATAATCGCCACCAAAAGCTCCCGAGATGGCGATCACTTTCACGTCCGGGTATTGGGCGCGCATCTGCTTGATAGTCTCGATGCCTTCCTGTTCGGGCATGACCAGATCGGTGATGATGAGTTCGATGCCGCCAAGGGCGATCCGGCTGACTGCCTCACGACCGTTGGTCGCCGATTCCACCTGGTGCCCCGCCGATTCCAGAATCGTCTGAAGGACTTTTCTGACAGCCGCATCGTCGTCGACGATCAGGATGTTTCTTGACTTTGGCAGGACACTGCTCATGGCTTCAAACAGAAGTATATAGTAATGCTCGCGGCAGCGAACGTCCGATTGTCCCAATTTGGGGGTAACGTCGAACCGGGGCTGGCCCTCATCGCCGGGTGGAGCCTCCAAGGATCTGTTCGAGCCGTTCGAGTTCCTTGCCGGCATCCTGATACCGGCCCTCCGACATCGAACGCCGGTAACGATTCCAGATCTCACGGACCTGGGTATACGGGTCGGACTGCGGTTGGGCGGTTTCGGCGGAGGGTTGTCCGGCCGGAGCCGACTCGGGCCTTGACAAGGAGATGCCCGCGAGTTCAGCGAGCGCTTGCTCGTAGGTATCCGAGTAGATGAGGCGGTCGCCCATGGCGATCACCACCTTTTTGAGCTGCGGCATGCGGGCCTCGGCGGCCTGGATGTAGATGGGCTCTATGTAGATGAACGATTGCTCGATCGGCAGCACGAGCATCTGCCCGCGAAGCACCTGCGAGCCCTGTTGGTTCCAGAGCGTGAGGTCTTTGGAGATGTTCTGGTCCTGAGTGATTCGGGCTTCCACCTGCATGGGGCCGAAGATGAGCTCCTGCTTCGACAATTGCAGAAAGACAAGTTCGCCTAGAGCGTCGCCGTCGCAGCGGGCGGCCATCAAGCCTATGAGGTTGTCCTTGTTTCGTGGCGTAAAGGTGGTGACGAGCAGAAACTCCGGCTTCTCCTCGCCGGGCAGGGTGGCGATGAGGTAGGTCGGGGTGACCGGCTCAGGACGGCCTGCGCTGTTGTTCAGGTTCCGCGACAGGTCCCACACATCCTCTTTATTGAAGAAGGCTTCGGAGTCGGTCATGTGGAAGGTGCGGTACGCTTCGGCCTGGATGCGGAAAAGCAGTTCGGGGTAGCGGGCATGCGACTGAAGGTCGGCGGGCATCTCCGAACGGGGCAGGATCAGGCCGGGGAAGAGGTTGCGGTATGAGGCCAGCAGCGGATCCTGGTCGTCGAAGGCGTAGAGCCGGATCGAGCCGTCGTAGGCGTCCACGGTGGCTTTCACCGAATTCCGGACGTAGTTGAGCGCACCGATTCCGGCCACGGAATATGACTTGGAATAGGGATGCGAGTTGCTCGCCGTATAGCCATCGATCATCCAGATGAGGCGGCCGTTGTCGGCAATCACGAGGTAGGGATCCGGATCCCAATCGATGAAGCTGGCCAAGGAGTTGACGCGGTCGTGCACCGATCGGCGGATCATCATCCGGCTTTCCGGCTTGAGGTAGCTGGTCAGGATGATGTTCCAATCGCCAGTGGAGAGCGCGGCGGCAAATCGCATCAGGGGCGAAGCGATTGGGAACCCACCTTTTCCGTCGTATCGGGATTCGACATTGCCTGCGCCCGAGGGATAGTTAAACTCGGGCTGTGCCGTGCGGACGAAGACCGGCTCGTGGGTCACCTCGCCGTAGTAAAGCTCCGGCTGGGTGAGTTTCAAAGAGGAGGTCTTCACGTGGGGCGGCGCATCCTGGATGAGAAGGTGGGGCAGGCCATCGGCGGTGATGCGGGCGGCCTCGGCCACAACCAGGCCATAGCCGTGCGTGTAGATGAAGTGAGGATTGACCCATTTGGCGCGGGCATCAGCGGGAAGCTGGGTGACGTCGAGTTCACGGGGGGTCAGCAGCAACTGGCGGAGCTGGCCGTCGATCATGTAGCGGTCAACGTCGGAATCCTTGAAAACGTAGTAGGGGCGCAGGGCTTGAATCTGGGTCACGGTGTCGTGGAAGGCGCGCCAGTCCCAGAGCCTGACGTTGTCGAACAGAACGGTGTGTTTCTTGGGATCGATGGCGGCTTCGAGCTTGGCGCCGTAGTCGATCTCCCGGCTGCGCTGCGTGAACCCATAGGCGTCGCGCGTGGCGGCGATATGGCGTTGAATGTAGGTCTTCTGGATTGTGATTTCGCTGGGGCGGACGTAGAGCGCATGGATCCCGGCCGGCACGAACGACTGGGCCAGCAGCGCGACAGGCAGAATGACCATGATCTTGAAGCGCCCGGCGAGCAGAGCGGCGACACTGACCGCGCAGGCGGCGACCGAGAGCCAGATCAGGGGCAGGGTGACGTTCTCGGCCACCCAATCGACGCCGACAAGAGAAGAGTGGTCTTCCAACAGGAGCGTGTAGCGGCCCAGCGCCAACCGGACGGCGAAAGCAGCGAGGGCGATGGCTGCCGCAATACGAAAGAACCGCGATTCGAGAGCCGCGGACAGCCTCAGCTCGCTCGGGTCCAGGACGAAGGGTTCCTCCTTGTTCCAGGTGCCCATGGAGGTGCGGATCGACCAGCCGCGAGCAGTCAACCAGTAAACTACGGCAGCTCCGAGCGAGGCTACCAGCAGGAAGCGCAGCAGCAAGTGGTAGGCAGGCAGGTCAAAGAAATAGAACAGGAGGCTCTTGCCAAAGACCGGATCGATGAATGTCTTCGATCCGTCGAGGGTTGAACCGCCGAGGTAGCGGACGATAGTCCAGGCATCGACGGTGAGAGTCGCAAGCACAAAGCTGACGGCGAAGATGACAACCGTGGACAGCTTGGCGTAGAGGGAGTGTTGGCGAAGTCCCGTTCCCGCCGATTTCATGCCGCGGGCATGGGAGATCCACAACACGGCGAACAGCAGGAGCGCTGCCACGCCGACGGGCGCGTAGCCATAGGCGATCATGCGCCAGAGCGTCTCCGGCTGGCCGATCTCCTTCCACCACTCCAATTCGATAACGAATCCGGCAACGGACCGGCCGGCAAAAAGCACGGCCAGAATGACGAATATGATCAGGCCAAGCCCAAAAGGCGGGCGAGGGCGGGCACCAGAGTTATCCATCTGCTTCCTCCCACCTTCCAGTGTAGGCAAGAAGCGGATATGATGCCCATCGAAAGGTGGAAGTTTCGTATGACCAGACGCGATTGGATCAGGAACGGGGCAATAGCCGCGACGGCATGGCAGGGAGGACTGGCGGCTCCGGCGCGGGGCACGTGGGCGTCGCGCCCGATGCGTTGGATCCAGATCGCGTTTGTCGAGGACGACCCGGGGCGGTACAACATCGGATTCTGGGTCGACTACATGAAACGACTGCACGTGGATGCGGCCTGTCTCAGTGCCGGCGGGTGCGTCGCGTTTTACCCGACGAAGGTGCCATTGCACTACCGCAGCAAATGGCTCGGCGCGGGCGACGCATTTGGGGAACTGACGGCGGCGTGCCGGAAGCTGGGCATGAACGTCGTCGCGCGCGTCGATCCTCATGCCGCGCACAAGGAGATGGCGCAAGCCCACCCGGACTGGATGGCGGCGGACGATAAGGGCAATACTCGCGCGCATTGGGCGATGCCGGAGTACACGGTGACCTGCGGCCTAGGTCCGTACAACTTCGAGTTCATGACGCAAGTGGTCCGCGAGATCGTCACCAACTACAAGGTGGACGGCATCTTCGCCAACCGCTGGAGCGGCAGCGGCATGTGCTACTGCCGTCACTGCGCCGGGAGCTTCAAGCGCTCCTCCGGATTCGATCTGCCCCGTGCCGGCTCGCCCGCCGAGGTGCGAAACAAGCACATCGCATGGCGCGACGACAGGCTGTTCGAACTCTGGGACCTGTGGGACGCCGAGATCGGCAAGATCCGGCCGGACGCGGTCTTCATCCCAAATACCGGCGGCGGCGCACTGAGCGAGATTGACATGCACCGCACGGGGCAGAAGGCGGCGACACTGTTCGCTGACAGGCAAGGGCGTAGCGGATCCACGCCCGTGTGGGCTTGCGGCAAGAACGGGAAGGAGTACCGGTCTGGCTTGGGGGACAAGCCGATCGCCGGGCTGTTCAGCGTCGGGTTGGAAGCGCCTTACCGATGGAAGGATTCGACGCAGAGCGCGCCGGAGTTGAAGATCTGGGCCGCCGAGGGCATTGCTCAGGGCTTGAGGCCGTGGCTTATCAAATTCAACGCGCGGCCGACCGACGAGCGCTGGATGAAGCCCATGGAGGAGATCTTCGACTGGCACTTCCGCAACGACCGTTACCTGCGGAACACGTCGAATCTGGCCCGGACCGGACTGGTCTTTTCCCAGCAGACGGCGCGCTACTATGGCGGCGCGACGGCCCGGCAGCGGGTGGAGGACGCCATCCTGGGCGCCTATCAGGCGCTGCTTGAAGCGCGCATCCCGTTTGACATGGTGCACGACCACAGGCTGGACGCGGCATCGCTGTCGAGGTTCGACACGCTGATCATGCCCAACATCGCGGCGCTGTCAGACGCGCAGTGCGTGCAGATCCGGGCGTTTGTCGAACGTGGTGGCGGCGTGGTTGCTTCGCACGAGACATCGCTCTATGACGACTGGGGGCGGCGTCGTGGCGAGTTTGGCCTGGCGGATCTTTTCGGCGTTCATTTCGGCGGCCGGGTGATTGAGCGGCAGCAAAACGCTTACCTGAGAATGGTAAGGCCAGAGCATCCCCTGCTGCGCGGGCTCGAAGGCGCAAGGCGGACGATTCATGGCGCGGCGCGCGTAGAGCTGCGTGAGACCCAGCCGGGGGATTGCCCCCTGTTGACGATTCCCGCCTACCCCGATCTGCCGATGGAAGAGGTCTATGTGAGGGACGGCAGCCCCGAGCATCCGGCCGTCTTCGCACGCGAGCAGGGCAAGGGCCGTGTGGTCTACTTTCCGTTCGACCTGGATAGGACGTTCTGGGAGGTGCTGCACCCGGACCATGGGCGGCTGATCGCCAATGCTGTGCGGTGGGTGTCGCGGGACCGCGAGCAGGTGAAGGTGACGGGTCCGGGCGTGCTGGATATTGCGCTGTGGAGGCAGGCGGCGTCGATCACCGTTCATTTGGTCAACCTGACCAATCCGATGATGATGCGGGCGCCGTTCCGCGAGATCATCCCCATCGGCGGGCAAGAGGTAGATCTGGAGTTGCCCGCCGGGGTGAAGCCGAAGTCGGTGAAACTGCTGGTGAGTGGGTCGGCGCCGAAGTGGTCCGTTGCGGCGGGCAGGCTGCGGGTTGTGACGCCGCAGATCGCCTTGCACGAAGTAGTTGCTGTGGATCTGTAAGCGGCTATTTGTGTATCAGGCGGCGGGCGTGGTTCAGGGCCTCTTCGGTGAGTTGCTGGCCGGAGACCATGCGGGCGACTTCGCGGACGCGCTCTTCCGCGCCGAGTTCGGCGAGTTCGGCCACTGTACGGCCCTTGGTTTCCCGTTTTGACACCAGGTAGTGGTGATTGGCGAACCCGGCGATCTGTGCGAGGTGGGTGACGCAGAGCACCTGGTCTGAGGCAGCGATCTTTTTCAACCGCAGTCCGACCGCTTCGGCCGCTGCGCCGCCGACGCCGGCGTCCACTTCATCAAAAACCAACGTCCGCATCCTCGACGCCGATGGGTGGATGGCCATGCAGGTCTTCAGGGCGAGCGCGATGCGTGACAACTCGCCGCCGGATGCGACTTTTTCGAGCGGCCTGGGTTCTTCGCCGGCGTTGGCGGCGACAAGGAACTCAACCGTGTCCAGACCCGTCGATGAAGGCGCGGCTTCAGTAGCGGCGATGCGGAAGCGGGTCCCCTTCATCGCCAGCGAGGCGAGTTCGGTCTCAACCTGACGCTCGAGTTTCCTCGCTGACTTCTGGCGGGCGTCGCGCAGTTTGAGCGCTGCCGCACGGAAGGCGGACTCCTTCTCGCGGATTTCGGCTCGCAGCCGCTCACGGAAGGCCGAGGCGTTCTCGACTGCGTCGATCTGCGCGCGGACCGACTCAAGGAAGGCGAGTATCTCCTCGATTGTGTTGCCGTACTTGCGCTTCAGACGTTCGATATGAGCCAAACGGGTCTCAACGGTTTCAAGGCGGTTGGGGTCGGCCTCAAGGTGGCCGAGGTAGTGGCGGAGTTCGTGGGCGGCCTCGGTGATGGCGATATGGGCGGGCTTCAGCAGTTCGACGACCGGCTGGAGCTTGGCGTCGAGGCGCGCGGCCTCCTCCAGGCGCTTCAAGGCGAGAGAAGCCTGAGCGGCGGCGGATGATTCCGATTCACTGAGGGCCTCGTATGCGACGGTGGCCTGCTCGGAGAGCTTGGCTACGTTCTTGAGGACGCTGCTTTCGTTTTCAAGATTGACATCCTCGCCGGGCGTGAGGGCGAGCGATTCGATCTCGTTGCGCTGCATCGTCCAGAGGTCGGCGAGGCGGAGTTTGTCTTTTTCGTTACGGTCAAGTTCGTTGAGAGCGGCGATCGACTCGCGCCAGGAGGAGAAGGCAGACGAGACGGTGGGGGCCAGGCTTTGGTCCGACAGGGTTTCGTCGAGAAGGGCCCGTTGCGAGTCGGAGTTGAACAGGCGCTGCTGATCGTGCTGGCCGTGGATGTCGCCGAGGAATGGGGCAACTTCACGGAGAAACGAAACCGAAACCGGGCGGCTTGCGGCGTAGGCGCGGGACTTGCCGGCGGCGGTGATCTCGCGTTCGATGAGCAATTCGCCGTCTTCGGCTTCGATGCCGGCGGCGTCAAGGATGGCGATGAGGGCGGTATCTTCGGGGAGCTCGAAGCGTCCGGAAACGAACAATCGCGCCGCGCCGGCTCTGACCAGGTCGGCCGAGGCGCGGCCCCCAAAAAGCAGACCCAGGGCGTCGACGACAAGCGACTTGCCTGAGCCGGTCTCTCCGGTCAGGACATTCAGTCCCGGGTGGAAGGAGGCGCGGAGGCGTTCGACGACGGCCAGGTTCTCGACGACGAGTTCGACGAGCATTCAGGGCAATTATAGAAGGTCAGCGTATCCCAATGCCGTGAGTGACGCGTCCATCAAACAAACCCACATAGAAATGGCTTCGCTATGATGGGGGTGACCCCCTAGGAGACTGGCCTTGACCTTGCCATACGTTGGTGCGTTTATTCAGATGTCGATTTGGGAACTGATCTTGGGCGCTTCGCTGCTGTCGCAGCTCGTCCTGTTGATCCTGCTGGTGGCGTCCTTGCTGAGTTGGACGATGATCCTGGCGAAGTGGTCGCAGTTCAAGAACGCCCACGCGGCGAACTCGGCTTTTCTGAGAGCCTTCCGCAAGGCGCCGAACCTGGATTCGGTGGCAGTGGTCGTCGAGCAGTTCCGCGCGGCGCCGGCGACGGTGGTTTTCGACTTCGGCTATCAGGAAGCGGCCCGGCAGGCGCAGGCGAAAGGCGCGATTGTGAACAGACTGGCGCTGGAAAGGGCACTGCAGTTGGGCGTCAGCGAGGAGTCGGCGCGGCTGGAGCGCAACATGAGCTGGCTGGCGACGACGGCGACGGTTTCGCCGTTCATCGGCTTGTTCGGCACGGTGCTGGGCATCATCGATGCGTTCCAGGGTTTGGGCGCGGCAGGCAGCGCCAGCTTGAGGGCCGTTGCGCCCGGCATCTCCGAGGCCCTGATTGCGACCGCGGCGGGCTTGGCGGCGGCCATTCCGGCGGCAATTGCTTACAACCAGTTCGGACACAGGATCCGTGAGATGATCGCCCGCATGGACGACTTCGCGCTCGAGTTCCTGAATGTGACCGAGCGAACCTTTGAGGATTAGGCAGCGATGGCCTTCTCATTTCAGAACGAGGGACGCGGACGGCGGCGCGGCGGCGGCACGCTGGCCGAGATCAACATCGTCCCGCTGGTGGACGTGGTACTGGTTCTGCTGGTGATATTCATGCTGACGGCGCATGTGATGGAGTTCGGCCTGGAAGTCGAAGTCCCGCGGGTCAGGCAGGTCCGCGACAGCGCCGAGGAACTGCCCGTGATCACGATTACCAAGGGCGGGGAACTCTATCTGAACGAGCAGCAGGTGAACATCAACCAGCTTGGCGAAGTGGTCCGGGCGAAGTTCCCGAGCCACAAGGCCGTGTATGTCCGGGCCGACCGCAGCGCGATCTGGGATCCGATCGCGCAGGTGATCAGCGCCCTGGGCGAGGCGAAGCTTGAACCCCGGATGGTGACCCAGCCGGTGGACAGCGCGAAACGTTAAGGAACCGTCAGAGCGGTGATGAGGCACGTCGAAGTCCTGGAAGAACGCGATTCCCTGAGGAGTCCTTTTCTCGGGTCGCTCGCCGTGCATGGAATTGTCTTCGCGGCCATCGCGGCGTCGTTGCTCATCAAGCCGGGGCAGGCCGAGCAGTGGGGCGATCCGAATTCTGCCGGTGGGGGTACGGCGGTTGGGGTGACCGCGGTGAAGTCGATTCCGCTGCCAAGCCGGGCCGGGCCGATTCAGCGGCTGGCCAACGATACTCAGTCACAGGTGCCGACTCCGCCGAAGGCCGAACCGAAGAAGCCCTCCAGGCGCGAGGATCCGGATGCGATCGCTCTGAAGACGAAGGGCGCCAAGCAGCGGGCGTCGACAAGCCGATATTCTCCGAAAACCGATTCGAAAGAGCAGCCGTCAAACCAGTTGTACAGCAGCGTGGGGCAGGCGGCGGTATCGCCGATCTTCGGAATGGCGCCAGGATCGGGAGGTGTTGGCGTAGGCACGGGTACGCCGTTCGGGACGCGTTTCGGCGCCTATGCGGCGTTGCTCCGCGACCGTGTGGCCCGGCAGTGGCGGACTGATCAGGTGGACGCGCGGCTCAGGACCTTGCCGCCCGCCATCGTGACATTCGAGATCCAGCGCAATGGTCAAGTCAGCAACATACGGGTAGTGCAGTCGAGCGGCAACCGGGCACTCGACTATTCGGCTGAGCGGGCCGTTCTTCAGGCCAGCCCGTTCGAGCCGCTGCCGGCGGCCTACGGCGGCTCCTCCGCCAAAATCGAATTCTGGTTCCAACTACAACGATGATCAAGTCAAGAACAATCAAGCTCACCATCCTGGCGGCCGCCTGCGCACTTCTGGCGCTGCCGCAAGCACAACAGAGCAACATCGTCCTGAAACTGACCGGCGGCACGAAGAGCAGAATCGCGCTGCCGGATTTCCGAGGGGCCGGCGGGGCATCGGCCTTCGCGCAGGTTTTCAACCAGACCGTCTTTGATGACGTGCAGCGCTCCGGGATGATCGAGATGGCGGCGAAGAGCTTTTATCCGCTGAGCCCGCCGCAGCAGGAGACCGACATCCGGCCCACACCGGCGCCGGTGGCGGCTCAGAGGGGCGCGGCGCCGCAGCAGCCGACATGCAACGGGCGTTGCCTGACTGACTGGTCGATGCCGCCGCTGAATGCGAACTATTTGGGCTTCGGCTACCTGGCCGAGCAGGGCGGGCAACTGGTTGCCTTCGGCCATCTCTACAACACCACGGTGCCCGATGTCGCCGGCGCGAAGGCGTTCAGAAAGCTCTACAATGGCCCGCTGACCGAAGAAGGAGTCCGCAAGATCGCGCATGAGTATGCCGCTGACATCCTGAGCCAGTTCGGCGTGCCGTCGCTGGCAGGGTCGAAAATCTACTTCGTCTCCGACCGCGGCGGCAAGGGGATGAAGGAGATCTGGTCGATGGATTTCGACGGCGCCAACCAGCGGCAGTTGACGAAGTTCAATTCGATTTCCACGATGCCCGCGGTCTCGCCCGACGGCCAGCGCCTGGCGTTCACCACCTATTCCGAGGGCCAGCCGCGCATTCGCGTCATGTCGCTTGAGACCATGCGTTTCCTGCCGTTCCTGAACCCTCAGGCGTCGATGAATGCGACGCCGTCGTTCACGCCCGACGGGGCGCGGATTCTTTTCGCCTCCTCGCTTGCCGGCTACTCCTCGCAGCTTTACATCGCCGGCTCCGACGGCAGGGATTTGAAGCGGCTGTCCAACAACCGGGCGATCGAGGTGGAGCCGAAGGTGAATCCGAAGACCGGGGCTGATATAGTTTTTGTTTCAGGACGCGGAGGTCCTCAACAAATCTATAGAATGAATATAGACGGCGCCGACGTCACCCGGCTCACCCCGGGGGAGGGAGAAGCCGCTAATCCCGCGTGGCATCCGGACGGACAGCACATTGTGTTTAAATGGACACGCGGGTTTGCCCCAGGCAACTGGAATGTTTTTATTATGGATGTGGCATCCCGCGAGGTGGTCCAGCTCACCCATGGTCAAGGCCGGAACGAGAACCCGACCTGGGCTCCGGACGGGCGCCATATCGTGTTTTCGTCGAATCGGAAGGGTTCGACACAGATCTTTACCATGCTGGCTGACGGAACAGAAGTCAGACAACTGACCACGGTTGGAAACAACAGTATGCCAGTATGGGTCAAATAGAAATGGGAGAGCCGGATTCAACCGGCAGGGAAGGACTAGGAGGTTTGGAGATAGAGGATCATGAGAAACAGACACATTGCCACAGCTCTTCTGGCAGCAAGCCTGCTGCTGTTCGCCGCGGGGTGTAAGAAAAAGACTCCCGTAGCGGCGCCGCCGCCCCCGCCCCGCTCGCCCGCTGCATCACGCCGGGCACCCTGGTCCTCCAGACCACCGATGGCACCGGCCTCGACCGGGCCGCCGCATTCGACGGACCGGCCGTGGCGGCCGTGATGCCCGAGGGCGCCGCCGTCTTCCTCCAC
>JACZJQ010000008.1 GCA_014860455.1 Bryobacteraceae bacterium
GCTTATGGGCGAGCACATTAAACTGATTGACGGCTGGATTGCCGTCCACAAGAGAGACGTTTCCAGCAGCGTGCCAAGTTGTTCCTGCGGTGAGGTCCATACGCTCGATCAGCACCACATCTGTCCAACCGTTCTTGGCCAAGTAGTAGAGGATGCTACAACCGATAACGCCTCCGCCGATCACGACGACACGAGCATGACTCTTCATCTGGAAACTCCCAATCATTTTGAAGTCTCTTCGCTTGCGGCGAGGAGAATAGTTGCATACGCGGCCATGCCGAGGCGCACACGCTAAGCAGCGTCAGGAATTCACCCTGCAATAATTGACAGATCGACATCTGCTAGCGCAGTCGCGCGTGAGCCTGAATTAACCTTACACTGCGATCGATCCGAATGATCGACCACCCCCGACAGCTCCTAGTGGGCGCCTTCGACCGCTGCTGGGAGGAGAATTGCAGAAATGCCTCCAGTCCGCAATACAAAAGTGTAGACAGAACGACGCACACAAAAATAGGCACGCCATTTTTGCATCTGTGGGTGGCTGCATCGCTGCGCGCGCGTTCCACGGCGGTTCGGGCCCAGGTGTCGCCGTCTTGATGGCGGCATTCCACGCCCACCGCCAAGTCTCGGTGGCAAAGTGACCTGACTTGATCGCAAACCCTACTGTCACCGACGCATTCTCAACACTGAGGCGCGGTCCTACCTGGGAGCTCTCAATGGCCTCTTACTGGCCGAGCCGACAAAGAGGTGCTTACTTCATCTTGGCGGGGAGCATACTCCGAGGCCGGAGACGTTGATGCGGAGGGACCAGGACAGATGACGAATCGCGTGCAGTCGGGCAGTCCGTACGTTGAAATTAGACAAGCGATGCCGTCTTCGCTCGCGCAGCCCAACTACTTCGTTACGATCATTCTGCAGCAGTCTTAGTGTCATGCGCGCTGACACTGCTAATTTCGTTCGCCCCTGCGAATATTTCGCCATAGCCGATTTTGATGATTTCCACGATCTGTTGATAGCGGCGGCGTATATGGCTATCCATCAGTCGGCCAGCCTCATCCGGATCCCGTGAAGCGATAGCGCGCGCAATGGCAATGTGTTCCTCGCGCGAATTGCGCCGCGCGCGCCTATCGATCCAACGCGCAAAGTGAATTCGATTATTCACGCCGCGCAGCATGTTGACGAGTTCCGGATTGCCGGTCAGTTCGGCAATCTTGATGTGGAAGGCCTCATCTTGGCGAAGCAATTCAAGTTCATTGTCTGGCTCTTCGTCGGCCGACACCATTTGAATTAAGCTTTCCAGAGCCTCATCGGTTGCCCGTTCTGCTGCCAGTTTGCTGGATTGGATCTCTAGTGAGCAGCGCAAATCGTAGAGGTGATATACCTCCTCGGGGTCCAGAGACCGGCGGAAGAAACCGAGGTTAGGCTTTACCACCAGGAATCCCTCGGCCACCAGCCGATTAAGTGATTCCCGCAACGGAGTGCGACTTACGTTCAGTTTCGCTGCAAGCTCAACCTCATTGATTCGTTCACCTGGCTTGAAGGCATAAGTGATCGCCATCTGTTGGACACGATCATAAACTCGGCTAGCGGATCGGGCCAGTTTGGGCTTGGCTTCAGTTTTCATGCATTCCTCGCAGATTGCTGGGGTTGTATGATATCCAGTGGACGGCTTTGTGTACAGCTGGAGATAGTCGCACATCACTGCCGCCGGCGTTTTCCGTTGGGACTGTGAAGCCTGGCATGGGATTGACTGCGCGCCGCGATAGGCCGACCGGATAGGTCCGCGCGGTACGGATCCCGCGAGACCGTGACCGAGCTACTTACATCGCATCAGCGGGGCTGCCCATTCCGGCTCCTTGCCAAAGATTTACTAGGGTCAGGATTCATAACCAGTAGATGACGAGAGCCGCGAGAGCGATGGCGGACAGGAACACCTTTGGGCAGCGGTCATAGCGGGTGGCGACGCGCCGCCAATCCTTGAGCCTGCCGAACATGATTTCGATCCGGTTGC
>JACZJQ010000115.1 GCA_014860455.1 Bryobacteraceae bacterium
GGTTATATACTCGAATCGAATCCGAAATCCCGTATTCGAAGGAGACCGCCATGAGCATCAAGATCGACACCCCCAACACCCGCCGCAACTTCGTGCGCTCCGCCGCCGCCGGCTTCACCATCGTCGCCCCCCACACCGTCCGCGGCTCCCAGGCCAACTCCGCCCTCACCCTCGGACTCATCGGCTGCGGCAACCGCGGCATGTACGTCTCCGGCCTTTTCGCCAAAAACGAAAACGCCCGCGTCGCCGCCTACACCGACATCTATGAGGACAAATTCGCCGCCGCCGCCGCCAAATACTCCGGCGCCCGCCGCGAAAAGGACATCGACACTCTCCTCGCCTCCGACGTCGACGCCGTCCTCATCGCCACCCCCGCCTATCTCCACCCCGAACACTTCGAACGCGCCGTCAACGCCCGCAAGCACATCTTCCTCGAGAAACCCGCCGGCGTCGACGCCAAAGGCTGCCATCGCGTCCTCCGAGCCGCCCGCCGCGCCGACCCCACCAAGCGCATCTCCATGGACTACCAGCAGCGCTACGGCGCCGACTACCGCAAAGCCCATGCCGTCGTGAAGTCCGGCGAACTCGGCGCCATCAAGCAGATCCGCGCCGCCTGGATGGGCGGCGGCCCCCCCATCGTCAAAGGCCACTCGCCCGCCGAAGAGAAGATGCGCAACTGGTTCTTCTACCGTGAACTCTCCGGCGACATCCTGATCGAGCAGGACTGCCACAACATCGACGTCGTCAACTGGTTCATGGACACCCACCCCGTGAAGGTCACAGGCTACGGCACGCAAGCCATTCGCAAGTACGGCGACATCTACGACAGCCTCGCCTGCAACTTCCAGTTCGCCGACGGCACCATCTTTTCTTACTCCGCCAACCAGTTCCGCACCCCCGGCTGGACCGACGTCTCCGAAACCTTCATCTGCGAAAAAGGCGCCGTCAACGTCTCCCGCCAGGGCTACACCATCTACCGCGCCAAGGGCGCCCCTGAAACCGCCAAGACCACCTACGACATCACCATCGACAACGTGAACCAGTTCATCGAAGGCGCCCGCACCGGCAAACTCGAAAACGCCGCCCTCTGGGGAGCCGAATCCACCCTAGTCGCCGTCATGGCCCTCCAGGCCTGCACCACCGGCAAGGAAGTCACCTGGGACAAAGTCAAACCCGCATGACCCCCAGCCCGGCATCACCCAAGTAGGGCGCGCCGCCCTCGTCCGCCGCCGGACCCCTGTCCGTCGCCCGGCGAGTAGGCCGGCCCCCCTTGCAGCCAAGAGAACTGTTGGATGATCCCCCAGCCTCCCTTACACTGGGGAAACGCCCATGGAACTCTTCATCGTTCTCGTGGTTGTCTTGGCCTGCGTCTACGCGCTTGCGACTGAAAAGCTCCCCGTAGACCTCACAGCCATCTTCGTGGCCATCGTCTTGGTCGTCACACGGGTGCTCACTCCCGAGCAGGGTCTTTCCGGTCTCGGAAACCCTGCCACGGTCACCGTGGCTGCGATGTTCGTCCTCAGCGCGGGGCTTGCGCGGACAGGCGCTCTCAATAGCGCCACCACCATCCTGTCCAAACTCGGGCGGAGGCTCCCCTGGGTGGCCATCTTGTCGTTGATGCTGGTCGTCGGCGCGGCATCGGCCTTCGTCAACAACACGGCCGTCGTCGCCATCTTCCTGCCCATCGTGCTCACCGTGGGCCGCTCCGCCAGCATAAGCGCTTCCCGCTTGCTCATGCCGCTGTCGTTTGCGTCCATGTTCGGCGGCGTCTGCACGTTGATCGGCACCTCGACCAATATCCTGGTCAGCTCCATCGCCGCCAGCCACGGACTCCGTCCCTTCTCGATGTTCGAGTTCTCCGAGTTTGGCCTCATTACTGCCGGCATCGGCCTCGCTTACATGTTCACGATTGGCATTCGTCTCATCCCCGAACGTCGCGCTGCCAGCGATCTGACTGAAGTTTTCGGCTTGGCTAACTACTTGACCGACGCCGTCCTGATGGCTGGCGCCAAGTCGATTGGAACAGTCGCCGCCTCTTCACCGTTGGCCAAGGACCTGGATGTCGAAATCCTTGCTGTTTTTCGTAACAGTGAGTTGATTGACCTGCCAGTCGAGCAGATTGTCCTGCTTGAAGGCGATGTAGTCCGCCTGCGCTGCGACACCGCCCAACTTGACAAACTCCGTCAACGTCACGGCATCAGCCTCATCTCACATCTCGGCTGGCGCGATCAGGACCTCCAGGGCGGCGAGTTCGAACTCGTCGAGGCCGTGGTTGCGCCCAACTCCGTCCTCACCGGACAAACCCTGAAGTCCATGCGCTTCAGCGATCGATTTGTCGCCAAGGTGCTTGCCATCCGCCACCATGGACAACTCGCCCGGACCAAACTCGACAACGCGCCCATAAGGGCCGGCGACACCATGCTTCTCTCGGTCCGCAGCAGCGAACTCGAAACCCTCGCCCGGGATCCCGCCTTCGTCCTCATCACCCCCAAAGCGATGTCCAAATTCCGGCCTGCCAAGACCCTTGCCGCGACCGCAATCCTGGCTGCCGTCATCGCCGCCAGTGCGCTGAACCTCGTCCCCATCGTGGTGGCGGCTCTCGCCGGCTGCGCCCTCATGGTCCTCAGCGGTTGCCTCAAGCCCGGGGAAGTCTACACATCTGTTGACTGGAAGGTGATCCTCTTGATCGGCGGTCTTCTGCCTCTCGGCATCGCACTGGAAACCACCGGCGCCGCTGCCTTGTTGTCGCAATTCGTCGTCAAGATTTTCGGCGGCTTCGGACCGTTGGTGCTGCTGAGTGCAATCTACCTCTGCACCTCTCTATTGACGGAGCTCATGTCCAATGCCGCAGCCGCAGTCCTGCTCGCCCCCATCGCCATCAGCGCCGCCGCGGCCATGGGTGTCGACTCCCGCCCCTTCCTCGTGGCCGTCACTTTCGCGGCCTCGTCCAGTTTCATGACTCCCGTTGGTTACCAGACCAACACTCTCATCTATGGCCCCGGAGCCTACCGCTTCCGGGATTTCGTTCGTGTCGGGACGCCACTCAACCTGATCTTCTGGATCGCCGCCACCGTCCTGATTCCGCGTTTTTGGCCATTCTATCCTTAGGCGGATCAAGGAGGCTCGCAATGTCAATCTGGTGGGATCGCCTGCGCGAATTGCTGTCGTGGCGCGTGCTGCCTGTCGGCCAGTCCGGCGTATCGCTCGGCGCGCTCGTCCAATTCCTCGTCCTTGTCCTTCTACTGTTCTTCTTCACCGCGCGCTTCCGCCGCTGGCTCGTCAACACTGCGCTCGTGCGAACCAGGCTCGACCCAAGCGCCCGTCAGGCCGTCGGCTCCATCTTCCAGTACACCGCGCTTGTTCTCGGTCTCATCCTGATCCTCCAGGCGGTCGGCATCGACCTCACCGCCTTCAACGTCGCCGCTGGCGGCTTGGGCATCGGCCTCGGTTTCGGACTCCAGAACATCGCCAGCAATCTGGTCAGCGGACTCATCGTCCTCCTCGAACGCCCGGTCAAAATCGGCGATCGGATTGAAGTCGCCGGCGCCGAAGGCCAGGTCGTCGAAATACGCGCCCGCAGCACCACCGTGCTGACCAACGACAACATCGCCATCATCATCCCCAACTCCCGTTTCATCACCGAGGAGGTGGTGAACTGGAGCTACACGGATTCAAAGATCCGCTTCCGGGTTCCCGTGAGTGTCGGCTACCAGAGCGATGCCCGCCTCGTCGAACGCACATTGCTCGCGGTTGCCCGTGCGAATCCGGATGTTCTCAGCGATCCCGAACCCGTCGTTCGATTCCTTGAGTTCGGCGACAACGGCCTCAACTTCGAACTCCGTGCCTGGAGCACCTCCCTGATCCAGCGCAAGGGCAAGCTGATCAGCGCCTTGAACTTCGCCATCCTCGAAGCCTTCCGCGAAAAGAAAATCGACATTCCCTATCCACAGCGGGATCTCCACCTGCGCAGCGGCAATTGGCCCCAACCCGGCGGCAACGAATAACCTCGCCTACATCTCCTCCAGCTATCCAGGCGCGGTCATTCCAGTCAGGCGGCGGCCGGCATCAAGCACATGGCAACTTCGCACTCCGGCCGGCGCTCTCGCATCGCTCCGCCGGGAGCAGCAGAACCGGGCGCTTGGATTCGAAGGAGGGTATACTCGGTTGTTGCACAGTGCACGCTGTCCCAGGAGGATAGGATGCTGAGTTTCATTTGGATGTGCATCATCGGTTTGATTGCAGGCGCAGTCGCCAAATTCCTCATGCCGGGCAAGGACCCCGGAGGATTGCTGGTGACCATGTTGCTTGGAATTGCCGGATCTCTTGTCGCCGGGTATTTGGGCCGCGCGATTGGTTGGTATGGCGAAGGTCAAGGCGCTGGGTTCATCATGTC
>JACZJQ010000116.1 GCA_014860455.1 Bryobacteraceae bacterium
CCTTGAACCTCCACGGCGGCCCCCAATCCGCCCGCATCTGCCTCGCCTCCCTCGCCCGGCACCGCGCCGCGTTCAGCCATTTCCGCCCCGCCTTTGCCTACAACTTGGCGATCCCCCGCGCCCAGCAGATCCTCGGCGAAGAGCGCACCGTCCATACCGCCGAACACGTCGCCAGCGCCATCTTCTGGCTCGGCGTCCCCAAACAGGAAATCCCAAGGGCGTCTCTCTACACCTCCGGACCCAAGCAGAAGCCCTCCCCCCGCGCCATCATCCACCCGTTCGCCTCCGCCCCCGGCAAAGCCTGGCCGGCCGATCGTTTCGCCGCCCTCGCCGCCTGGCTTCGCGACGACAAGAATCTCCCCGTCACCGTCGTTGGCGCCGATACCGACGACTTCACCCCATTCCAATCCTTCGACATCCTGCGCGGCGCCGCCCTCGACGACCTCAAACGCACCCTCCAATCCGCCACCCTCTTTATCGGAAATGATTCCGGCCCCGCCCACATGGCCGCCGCCTTCGGCCTCCCCGTCACAGTCCTGTTCGGCTCCTCCGATCCCGTCATCTGGGCCCCCTGGCGCACCGAATCCGAAATCATCACCTCCCCCGAAGGCCTCGCAGCCGTCTCTCTCGACCAGGTCCGACAGTCCGTCGCCCGCCTGGAGGCCCGCGCATGAATCAGCGGCAAAAACATCCCATGCTGCGCCTGCTCGCCTATGCCCGGCGCTACATGCCCGCCCTCTCGCTCTCGGTCTTCCTCATGGCCATCGCCGGAGCCATGCACGGCATGTTGCCCGTCCTCATCGGACCCATCTTCGACCGCGTCCTAAACCCCAAGTCCCCCGACGCCCGCATCGCCATCCCGATCCCTGATTGGTTCGGCTCCCCCCTCTATCTTGACCAGCTTATCCCATTCCCCATCTCCAACATCTGGACCCTGGTAGCCGTCACCATCCTGCTGGTCTTCCTCATTCGCGGTATCGCCGACTACTCGGGCAACTACCTCATCAACTACGTCGGCCTCTCCGCCGTCACCGACCTCCGCCAGCAGACTTTCGAAAAGCTCATCAACGAAGAACACGAATTTTTTCATCGACATGCGACAGGAAAGCTCATGTCTAACATCATGAGCGACATCGAAAAAATTCAGCTCGCCGTCTCCCAGATGCTCGCCGACTGGTTCCGCCAGATCTTCTCCGCAGTCTTCTTCCTCTACGTGCTGTTCCACAGCGATTGGAGGCTCGCCTCGGTCTCGCTCACCCTGCTGCCCTTCGTCCTCCTGCCCACCGCGCGGCTGGGCAAGCGCATCCGCCGGACGACACGCACGGCCCAGGACAACGCCGCCGACATGAGTCAGATCCTTCAGGAGACGTTTTCCGGCTATGCCGTCGTCAAGGCCTTTCTTTCCGAAAAGATGGAGGCCGCCAAGTTCCGCGCCGCCGCCCATCAACTGAAAAAATCCAACCTCCGCTACATCGCCTTCCAGGCCCTGCCATCGCCCATCATCGAGTTCCTCGGCGCCATCACCATCGTCGGCCTGCTCACCTACGCCCGCACCCAGATTAAGGCCGGCGAGATGACGTCGGGCCAGTTCACCGGCTTCGTCATCGCCCTGCTGTTGCTCTACGAGCCCGTCAAACGCCTCACCGGCATCCACAATATCTTCCAGCAGGCCATGGGCGCCTCGCAGCGCGTCTTCGAGTACATCGACCGCCGCCAGCGGATCATCGACGACCCCTCGTTGCCCACTCTGAAACCCTTCGAACGCGAAATCCGCTTCCAGAACATCAGCTTCCGCTACCCCGGCGCGACCAACGGCTTCGGACTCGACGGCCTCAACCTCGACGTCCAACGGGGCCAGATCGTCGCTCTGGTCGGCCCTAGCGGGTCTGGTAAGTCCACTATTGTCAGTCTATTGCCGAGATTTTATGATGTAGACGATGGATCCGTCCTCATCGACGGAGTTGACATCCGCCACGTCCGCCTGGCCTCGCTCCGCAGCCAGCTCGCCACCGTCAGCCAGGAGAACTTTCTGTTCAACGACACCGTGGCCAACAACATCCTCTACGGCCGCCCCGACGCCTCCCCCGATGAGATCCGCGCCGCCGCCGTCAACGCCCTCGCCGACGAGTTCATTGCCGAAATGCCGGCCGGCTACGAGACCGTCATCGGCGAGCGCGGCGCCAAACTCAGCGGCGGACAGCGCCAGCGCATCGCCATCGCCCGCGCCCTGCTCAGCAACGCCCCGATCCTGATCCTCGACGAAGCCACCTCGGCGCTGGATACCGAGAGTGAAGCATTAGTTCAAAAAGCGCTCTCTAATCTGATGCAAAATAAAACAACTATCGTCATTGCACACCGTCTGTCAACCATCCGCCGGGCGGACCGCATCGTGGTAATCGACGCCGGCCGGATCGTCGAGACCGGTACCCACGAAGAACTCCTTGCCCACGGCGGCATCTACCAGCGCCTGCACGAACTTCAATTCCTCGACCTGGAGCACTAATCCCATGAGCATCCGCAGCATGACAGGCTTTGCCCGCATCCGACGATCTTCCCCGGCCGGCGAAGCCGTCGCCACCATCAAGAGCGTCAACCACCGCGCTCTCGACCTCCACCTCCATCTTGCCGCCGAACTCGAAGCCCTCGAACCCCGGGTCCGCGACCTCGCCCGCCGCCACGTCCGCCGCGGCCACGTCGACATCCGCCTCTCTTTCATCCCCGCCCACTCCGAGGGCCAGATCGCCTTCAACCGCGCCCTGTTCGAAACCTGGCTCGCCACCTTCGACATCGCCTCCAACGAATACAACGTCCACTCCACCCCAGACCTCAATCAGGCCCTCCGCATCCCCGGCATGCTCGCCGCCTCACGCGACGCCGACCTGCCAGAAGACGTCGAAGCCCTCGCCCTCGGAGCACTCGATGACGCCTTCGCCTCCCACGCCGAGTTTCGGGCCAGGGAAGGCTCACAACTCGTTGATTTAATGAAGGAAGCCAACGTCAAGGTCCGTGCCGCCGCCGGCGAAATCGCCCAACTCCGCGATCAGGTCCTGCCTTACATGCGCCAGCGTCTAGAAGACCGTCTCAGCGAACTGCTCGCCAAAAATCTCCCCAATCCCGACCGCCTCGCCCAGGAAGCCGCCGTCCTCGCCGACCGCAGCGACATCGCCGAAGAGATCGGCCGCCTCACCGTCCACGCCGCCGAACTCGACCAGATGCTCTCCTCCGGAGTCGAAATCGGCAAGAAACTCGACTTCCTCCTCCAGGAGATGAACCGCGAAACCAACACGATCCTGTCGAAAACCTCCGGAGCCGGCGAAATCGGCCTCCGCGTCACCGACCTCGGCCTCGACGCCAAAACCAACATCGAACGTATCCGCGAACAGGGGTTGAACATCGAATGAGCCTCGTTTTTGTCATCTCCGCCCCTTCCGGCTCGGGCAAGTCCACCCTCGTCGAGCAGATGCTCAACGAAGACCCAAAGCTCAAGTTCTCAACGTCTTACACCACGCGCAACCGCACCGCCCAAGACCGCGAGGGCTTCCACTACAACTTCACTTCCAAAGACGCCTTCCAGCGCATGGTCGCCAATAACGAGTTCCTCGAATGGGCCGAAGTCCACGGCAACTACTACGGCACCCACCGCTCCGTCCTCGACGACGCCAACAATGAGGGCCGGGATCTTCTCCTCGACATCGACGTTCAGGGTGCGCGACAATTGAAAGAGACGATTCCGGACGCGGTCCGCATCTTCATTCTGGCCCCCTCGCGTGGTGAATTGGAGACAAGGCTGCGCCGCCGGCAGCGGGATTCGGATGCGGTCATTAAACTCCGGGTCGCCCGCGCCGCGCAGGAGATCGAAGGCTTCGGCGATTACCATTACGTAATCGTCAACGATGATGTCGTCACCGCCGGCAACCAACTCCGGTCCATCATTCAGGCCGAGCGGCGGCGGTCGCAGTTGACTGCGGTTCGTCAGGAAGTGGCGGCCATCCTTGAGACCTTCAAGGAGCCCGCCTGAGCAGTGAGATAGAGCAGGAACTATGGAAAAAGCGATTCGTACCCCGATTTATGCCGTTCCGGACGATCCGGACCAGAGCACTTACCGCTTCATCATCATCGCAGCCAAACGCGCCCGGCAGCTCCAGTCCGGAGCCCGCTCGTTCCTGCCCTCCACGGTGAAAAAACCCACCATCGCCGCCATGGAAGAGGTGCGCCGCGGCCTGGTCTCCTGGTACGACGCCTCCCTCCAGGCGCCCGAAACCACCGGCGAAGAAACCCTCTAGAACCCTTGTCATGACGGGCGCGGAACCCATCCCGGTCGTCCTTGGCGTCGGCGGCGGCATCGCGGCCTATAAGGCTGCCGAACTCGCCCGCGCCCTGGTGAAGGACCACTGCCGCGTTCAGACCGTCATGACTGCCGCCGCCCGCGAATTCATCACCCCGCTTACCTTCGCCGCCCTCACTTCCAACAAGGTCATCACAGACCTGTTCTCCGATCGCGGCGCCGATGAAATTCTCGCCTCTGCCGTCGAACACATCCAGGTCGCCCGAACCCATCGGATGCTCATCGTCGCTCCGGCCACCGCCGACCTGCTCGCCAAGTTCGCCCACGGACTCGCCGGCGACTTCCTCTCCACCCTCTACCTCGCCTTCGAAGGCGAGGTAGAGGGTGG
>JACZJQ010000117.1 GCA_014860455.1 Bryobacteraceae bacterium
CCATCAACATGAACACACGCTGAAAACAAACCACTTACCGCAACACAAAATTCCGCTTATTCGCCAAAATGTCGAAGCGCTGCGTGCCCTTCGAGCCCCTACGATCCGCCTGCGTCGGCTGGCGTCATGCATGGAAACCCCGGGCCTCTGACCGGGCTGGCCCGACTACGCTTCGTTGTAGGCTCTCTCAAGCCCGGCCACGTCGAGCTTCACCATCGTCATCATGGCTTCCATCACGGCCTTCACCTTCCTGGGGTCCTTGTCACGGATCAGCTCGGTGAATCGTCTCGGGACAATCTGCCAGGAGAGGCCGAAGGGGTCTTTGATCCAACCGCATTGCGTGGGCGTCGCTCCTGCCTTCGCGAGTTTGTCCCAGTATTCATCCACTTCAGCCTGATCCGCGCAGGCCACATGTGGCCTGGTGTCGGAACTTATCTCACAGTCAAAATGCAACAATACTATCAGGATCATGGTGCACACCAATGACATGCCGTCTAAGGCTCCGATCACATAGCTATGCGTATTGGCGGTTCTTCCTGTTTCTCGTGTCTCTGCTTGTGTTCTCAATTCTGCTCCACGCCGGGATCATTACAGAAAGAGGCCTGTCGGAACTTGTAGCTGGCTCGGATCGAGTTCTGATCGGAAAAGTGCTTTTGGTGCGGATCGGCGGACCGGAGATGACAGCAGACGTCCAGATCCTCCGCACCTACAGGGGGCCTGGAAAGCCCGGCGAGACCATTTGCATCCGCATGCCAGTGGACACAGGCAACTGGCCCTATCCGAGCCCAGCCACGGAGCGGCCGGGCATCGCTACTATGCTCTTCCTCAAGGATGGTCCAGGATGTGCGCTCGCGGTGCCGCGCTGGACGCCCCCAGGATCAACTCATGACTACTTTTGGCAGGTCTTGGAAGCACCGCCGCCCGTGGGCTCTGATCTCACTCGCGGCGACATCGGGCTGCAATTGTCGGCTGAGGCTCTGGCCGCGTTTCCCCGGCTCAAGGCTCCGACGCACCCAAGCATGCGGCCGAGTTTTGACGAAGCCATGGTGATGAGCGTCGCCAACCTGGTTCGAAATGGGCCCGATTTAGCGCGCTGGGTCGATCTGGTGCGCCAGCCTGAGTTTGGAGCCCCGGCCATCTTGAGTTCGGTGCTGCAGATGGCGAACAGCGATCCGGCAGGGATGCCGGCGATGATTGCAGAATTGGACCAGCCGCGCCTAAGCCACTTCGGCCATGCGGCCTGGGGGCTGCTGCAGCAATATTACCGTAGCCCGGACCCTGATGGAATCCGGATGCTCGGACAAACGCTGGAGAACCCCGCCGCACCGATCTTTGTCAGGAACATGGCTGTGCGAACTCTTCTGAAAATCAGCACCGCCGAGACAGTACCTTATCTTCTTCGCGCGACCGACAGCCCTCAATTCCGAGAAATGGCGATGATGGGCCTCGATAGATACGTTCTTGGTGACAAGGTGACCGAGACGAAAGACCTGAATCACTGTGGGACGATTCTGCCTCGCCACAAGCCGTCTTCCGAAATGATAGAAGAGTTAAATCGCCAACCTGTTGGTAGGGACGAGCAGACAATGATGGCGCGCGTCAAGTTCTGGAAGGAGTGGGGCCGCCGCCACGGATTCGGCCGATGAGACTCACAACCAGTCTCCGGGCGAAGGGGGCGGCGAAGGGGACGCGAAGGGGACGCGAAGGGCGATGGGGCGAAGGGGACATCCTGCATCAGCGAAGGGGACGGCCTCGCTAAAGCACTTGGCGAATTTGAGCGGAAGCTGTCGCCCATCTGCAACTAACTGATACCACACCGCTTGTTCGTGTGCAAGCCTCCGGCCGGCCCCGCTCCAACCACTCCCCCGCCCACGATCAACATGAGCCCACATTGAAAACAAACCACTTACCACCACCCAAAATTCCGCGTATTCGCCAACACGTCGAAGCGCTGCGTCCCCTTCGAGCCCCTACGATCCGCCTGCGTCGGCGGGCGGCATGCATGGAACCCCCCGGGCATCTGACCGGACAAGCACGACTACGCCTCGTTGTAGGCTCTCTCAAGCCCGGCCACGTCGAGCTTAACCATCGTCATCATGGCTTCCATCACGGCCTTCACCTTTTTGGGGTCCTTATCACGGATCAGCTCGGTGAATCGTCTCGGGACAATCTGCCAGGAGAGGCCGAACGGGTCTTTGATCCAACCGCATTGCGTGGGCGTCGCTCCTGCCTTCACGAGTTTGTCCCAGTATTCATCCACTTCAGCCTGATCCCCGCAGTCCACGTAGAACGAGACCCCCTCGGAGAAGCTGAAGTACGGCCCTCCGTTGTAGCCCATAAATCGTTGGCCGCCAACGACGAACTCGGCGGAACTCACCGGACCATCCTTGCCCGTGTGCGCGACGTTGCGTACTTCGGAGTCCGGAAACGTCGCTGTGTAGAACTCGATCGCTGCTTCGAGTTGGTCGTTGAACATCAGAAACGGCGTCACTTTATTCATGGGAGTGTCTCCTCTGTGAAGGCGATGCCCTTCTCCGCCCAGAGTCTTCGCGAGGGCGCGCAGGGGCGGAGGGGACCGCCTGCATCCTGCCCTTGGCGAATGTGATCAACAGCTGTCGCTCGCCTGCAACCAACTGATACAACCGACATCGCAGCCTCCCTTGAGTACGAACGAAAACCTTCCGGCCATCGACTTCCTTGCGCCTCCCCGTCCGGCTCTTACCGCGTAATCCCCGCCAGCGGTAATATCCGGCCCGGCACGCACTGCCCAACGGCACCTTCGTGCGGGTTCGGGGTTGCCACCCGCGGCGTCCCGCGCACCATACATTGTGCTGAATCAGCGTGGAATAGAGTGCGGGCGTTCTCCGTTAGCGAGTATAGCGCGGCCTTCGACTTGCCGGGTTGGACGATTCGACGCAGCGGCCGCTGGCCCGAGGAAAGGGGGGACGGTGGAACTGGGTTGAAGCATGGATTTCGGGCCGGAACTACAAGAGGCGGCGCCGCGCATCGGGGCAGTTCTGATGCCGGGAAAGCGGCAGGTGGGGCTGAACGGCTCAGCTTCCGTAGAACGCGTAACCCAGGAGCCATCTGGAAATGAGCCCGAGCGGCAGTGAACGCTGGGCGAAAATGCGAGAGGTATCGGCAACATGCTAGGGCCTGTTTGCGGTGACAATATGTGCCGATAAGCGAAATATGACGCGTCCACCCGCGGCAGCATAAGCTCTCAGCGCGTGCTCGGCCTCCAGCAGAATGTGGCCGATCTGGTCCTCGGTGAGGATGACTCCCAACACAGGCAACCAGCCCCTGAGGTCGGCTTCGACCATTGTCCGGATGCTGGGGAACTGCGCTTTGCCTTTGTGGGTTGTGATCTGAACCGCGGCTAGACCCGCTTCTGAAAACAACGTGGCGAGGTCCTCCCGGTTCCCAAGGACAAAAGGCGCACGAACTGCATCCGCCGCAAGGCGCCCGGCGGTTCTATCCAGCAACGCCACCTCGTCCGCGTAGGCAGGCATGCTGTCAAGCGAATCCCAAACGGCCACGGCGAGGCGTCCTCCGCGAACCAGCACCCGCAACATCTCACGAATACACCGGCGGCGGTCTTTAAAGAACGTCAGGCCAAACTGGCTTACAGCAGCATCGAAGGATTCGTCAGGAAATGGCAGAGACTCGGCCACCCCCTCTCGCCACTCGACACCCGGTGCGAGGCGACGCGCAACTGCGATCATTCCAGGATTGGGATCGATCCCCGCGACGTGTCCGCCAGGTCCGATTCGCGTGAGGATCTCCCGCGCAAGAATGCCAGTGCCACACGCTATGTCGATCACCCGCTGACCAGGCTCGATCTCCGCGGCATCTGCGACTTTCGGCGCCCATTGCCCAAACAGTGCAGGCACGAACAGCGATTCGTACGCACTCGCCGCATCGATCTGAGCTCGCAAGATCGGTTCGCTCATTTCGTGTTCTCCCGGCTGGACCGCGAAGAGGCGAAGTGGACAACTCGGACGAAGGGTTCAGCCTTGTTGCTGGTTCGCGCGTGATTTGAGCTGAGCGAGATATTCACAATCGACGCCCGGCGTCCAGGCCAACTGTGCAAATCCAGTGGCAATCCATCGCCGGCTTCTTCAAACTCACAACATATTATTCTTGACAAACACCTTCGGATGTCTGCATCAAGCACATGGCGAATTTGAACGGCAGTTGTCGCCCGCCTGCAACTTATTGATACCACGCAGCTTGCTCGCGTGCAAGCCTCTGCCCGATCCCGGCCCAGGCTCGCCCCCGCCCCCTGTCGAAGCAAGCGCGCGTTGAAAACAAACCACTTACAGCCAGGCAAAACCCTGCGTATTCGCCAACACGTTGAAGCGCTCCGCGCACACGCACACCTGCGCCGCCCGCGGCGTTACACTTTCCATGATGCTCCCGATCTGCCACCATGGGAACGATCGGAGCATCTTCGCCCGCACGGCCCTGCGCGCTCAAACAGGAATAACACGACATGAACCCATCCGATCGAATCGTTCCCATCGTTCGCGAGCACTACCCCGCCACGCAGGCGATCTACCTCTTTGGAACTTACGGTACCCCCGATGAGTGGCCCCATAGCGATGTCGACATTGCCGTCCTGCTGCCCCATGAGCAGTCCCGCAGTCAGTCGCGATTGATGTTCACGCCCTGCCACGACGCCCTGGGTGCAGCCTTGGGCAAGCGCGTCGATCTGGTGAATGCGCGCGAAGTCTCCACCGTGTTCCAGGTGGAGATCATCGCGTCCGGCCGCCCTCTCTTTTGCGACGGCAGCGGGGCGCGGGCCGAGTTTGAGATGCTCGCGCTCTCGCTGTATCAAAAACTGAATGAAGAGCGAAGCGGGATTATCGAATCATTCCTGGAGTCCGGGAGGGCCTACGCGGTATGAATGACGTCGTCATCAACAAGATCCAGACCCTCCAGCGCTGCATCCGCCGTGCCAGGGAGGAGTACCAGGCCGACCCTGAGAGCTTTGAGTCGAATTATACGCGCCAGGACGCCGCGATTCTCAACGTCGTGAGAGCTTGCGAAACTTCCATCGACCTCGCAAACTATCTCATCCGGTCACTGAAGCTCGGCGTCCCGGTCTCCAGCGCCGACAGTTTCAGGCTGCTTCAAGTGGAAGGTATCATCGACAGCTGGCTCACCGAACGCTTGCAGAGGATGACCGGGTTCCGCAACACCGTCGTCCATCAATACACCAAAGTGGACATCCACATCGTCGTAGCCGTGATCACCACTGACCTGGATGAACTGCTCGCCTTCGCCGACCGAGTCCGTGAGCACCTCGCCGGCGCTCAGTGAACGGTTGCCATCCCCCCCCAATCCCTGTCCGAGGCTCGCGTGGAGGCGGTACATCCACAGGCGCGCACGGCAGTACCCTAGCCGGCCCCGACGGCACCTACCACGTCTTCACCTCCGGCGTGACGAAACTGCTGTGAACCCCGTCCCAAATCGCTCACCGGCCGCGTTCACATAACAAAAGCTCAGCGCGTGGCCAGGAACCGCCGCCTTCGCGGCGCGCAGCTTACGGGAGGGTTTGGCCGGGATGTTCACGCTGCAACGGCTGAGCATCCCGCCATCGCTGCACAAATGCCTGGCTGACCAAGAAACGGCTCCACCACATCGATGGACACCAGGACCTCTGGCGCCTGGCCGCCATTCTCGGCCGTGAAACCGTCCAATGCCCCTCACAGAAGGAACGGGTGACGTATGATCAATGAAGCCCGCCGAAGCAATCTTCAACTTAATGTGGGGCACCCTCACAACGGCCAGGGCTACGGGATTCAGAAATCGCAGTTGTAGGTGTCGCGATGCGCAGTTTCTTCCTGGACTTGCGGTTTGGCTGGCGGCTTCTGTGGCGAGCGAACCCAATCACCTGGCCCGCCATTCTTAGTTTTGTTCTCGGTATCGGTGTCAACCTTACCATCCTGAGGGTAGCCGAGAACCTGTTTTATGTGCCCATTCCCGACAGAGACCAAGTCGTGCTGGCCTGGTCGAGAACCCAGCGTTCGGGAGCGAATCGGGTTCCTGCGTCGTGGGGGGAATTCAGGTACTGGAAACGCGAAAGCCGCTCGTTCGAGAAGCTTGCGGCATACGAAGCGCGCTCGTTTACCTTGGGAGTGCAACCACGCCGGCGCGCCAACGGAGCCGTCGTGGATGGAGAGTACTTCACCTTGACAGGCGCCCGGCCCGCGCTCGGATCGGCGGTCGACCCTTCCGCACGGCCCATGTTTGGGACCGCCGTGATCAGCTATCGCCTCTGGCAGCGCCAGTGGGGAGGCGATAAGGGCGTGCTTGGGAGCGCTTTGACCCTTGATGGAACTCCCTTCACGGTGGTCGGCGTTTTGTCCGCCGACTATGAGGTCCTGCCCGAAGTTGACTTCTGGATTCAGGCAGAACCGAAAGCTGGCCCAAAAGGATCGCTTTGGGTTTTGGGTAAGTTACGTCCCGGACTCAGCATCGAGCAGGCTCGTCAGGAGATGGAGACCGTGGCGAGCGGCTATGCCGAAGATGCTTCGGATGATGCCGCGCCAAGGGGGGCGATTCTCTCTCCGGTGTCGATGGGGGTTTTTGACGAGGACTTCCGATTTTTCCTCATAGCGGTCGCCTGCGCGGCGGTGGCGGTGCTCGTGGTTGCGAGTCTCAATATCTCGGGGCTTCTCTTGACCGCAGCCCTTGGCAGGGGCAGGGAGCTTGCCATCAGGCAGGCACTCGGCGCTTCTCCCTGGCGCATTGTTCGGCAACTCGTTACGGAATCTGTTCCGCTGGGCCTTCTCAGCGCAGCCTTCTCTTGGCTGGGCTCGTATTGGGCCGGACGCGTCGTGTTCGGATTGCTGCCGATCGCAGGCTCCCGGCAGGCGCCCGAAAACTTCTTGGTGACCTCTGGATGCGCCCTGGCTTTGGCGCTCGTCGCTGTGCTGATTGCGTCCGCCGCCCCGGCCGCCAACATCTCTCGACTAGGGCTAGCAATGACCTTGCAGCAAGGTGGTCCTGCAGTCGGGCTCGCCCGCCCCAGGCGCAGGCTGCAACAGGTGATTGTCGTAGCCCAGTTGACGGCGGCCGTCGCCTTGCTGGTGCCCTCGGTGGCGCTATGGCGGACGGTGGACGGGTTCTACCACCTCAGCACGGGGTTCAAGCTCGATGGAACGATCACTGGAACGGCCGAACTGCCTGGCGATTCAGAGAGGCGGATTGTCTTGGCCAGGGCGATTAGCTCGCTAAGCGGACACCAATATGTGGCGCGCCCGGCGATCTCCACCGATCCGTTGCTTAAAGGCGCGCGCGGCCAGGTTGCATTTGTTACTGACCTCGAGAGCCGCGCCGGATGCTTAGCGTCCATCTCAGGAGTGACTGGCAGCTACTTTGAGACTCTCGCTATCCCGGTATTGGAAGGAACAGCGGCACCCGTGCAGAACGAGATGGGGCGGAAGGATGTTGTCGTGGTGAACAGAACATTCGCCCGCCAATGTTTCGGAACGGTTCCAGCAGTAGGGCGGGTGCTACGGATCGAGAAGGACGAGGCTTCAGCCGCGCTCCAGGTCACCGGCGTGGTCGGTGACACCCGGAGCGTGCATCCGGCCTTCGACCCAGTGGCGCAAATCTATGTGCCATATGCCGTACGCCCGCTCAAGACGGTCTCCTTTTTTTTCAATGGCCGCAGTGCAAATCAGGCAGTCCTGGAGCAGCTTCCCCGAGAGTTTGCGCGATTTGACAGCGACATTCTCGTCTTTGATCTGGAGAGCCTGAATCAGGCGCGGAGCCGTCTTTTTGAATGGCACCGGGCGCCGATTGGGATTCTCTGTATCCTGACCGTGATCGCATTCGCGCTTGCGGCCGTGGGCGTGTATGGAGTTGTGGCGTATTCCGCAGCCCAGCGCAGGGTTGAAATAGCTATGCGCTTGGCGCTGGGCGGGCAGATCGGCGGACTGCGCTGGCTTCTGCTTCGAGAAGGCGTGACCTTACTATGCGCCGGGATGGTTGCGGGCTTAGGCATCGGGTTGTTTCTATGCGCGATACTCGCCAAGGTGCTGGTGCCGCAGTTGCGTGTGGCAGACCCGGTTCTCTTGCTCGTGGCAGCGGCGCTCATTGGCGCGGTGAGCGTATTGGCGATTTACGTTCCGACCCGAAAAGTGTTTCGTGACAGCCTGATGCCGGTGTTGCGCTCTGATTAGCTGACTGCCGCGCGGCGCCTGTGCAAATCACGCTTCACTCAAAACACGCCCATACCAGCTAGAAGAAAGACCCTTTGGCCGTCCAGGGTTGCATCAACCTGGCAGTGGGAGTAAGGTCAGATGGAGTGCGCGACGGAGGTAGGCGTATGCGTCCAATTCGGTCGGCGTGGCCTGTGGCGTTGATGGCGCTGGCGATACACACGGCGCCGTTGTTATCGGCGCAAGAATCCAAGCTCCCGCCGGAGGTCAGGAGCGCACTTGATCAGGCGGCAACTCTGAAAGTCGAACTTGCGGCCGATTTGCTGTTTGGGCTCATTGATTCCGGGAAAGTCCCGAGGGACACGAGTCTTGAGTATCTTGAGCGTCTTTACTACAGGGCATCCGAGGCGCAGCGCAGTTTCCCGATGATCCCTGTGCCCAGATCTTCCGCAGACACCAAGAATAGCGATTTTCCGCTTTTCCTATCTCAGTTGTCCGTCACAAGTCATGACATACGGTTGCGCGCTGTTCTTCGGATGGGTGTAATGGACAAGAATAGATCGCGCCAGTTGTTGGCTGGACTTCATAATGAGGTCCCTTCAACTGAAGCCAATTGTGAGCAAATCGCAATCCCAGTCTGTTCTCACAATTTCTACTCACGGCTTTTGCCTGCATTTCCAGAAGACTTTGGCGACATAGTACAGCATGTCTCCACGCCTCAACAGTCCGCGCTCCTGATTGGATCGGTCCTGAGTCTAAAGAACCTCGCCGACCCTGACATGACGTCAGTGACGGCTTCAATAGCCGGCGTTCTTGAAACGGCGGTTGTCTCTGACAGAACCTTCAGTTCAACGGAGCTTAAATTGGGGCTCGGTGCCTTGCTCGAGAAATTAGTCGCCAGCGGCTCCGTGCCGCCAGGGGCGGAAGCCAGATTGGTGAAGGCCTATGTTAATTACGCAGCTCGCCATCTCGGCAGAGAGCGTTGCGCTGACGCCCCAAGGCGCGAAAACGAAGATGCTGTGATCAAAGCGACGGTGAGCCTAGCAAATCGTTTTGCTGAGAAGTATCAATTCCCGCGAGTGGATACTTCGCGAATAGAAATGCGCTACTCCACGCTCCGGCCCGAGATCCCCGAGGAAAGCGGTCCTGTGAGGGAGGCCCCGACTCTCATTGCACTCGCCAGAAAATTGTTGGAGGGCGGTTCGCCAGATGTGGCTGCTCGATTTGCCACTGAATTACAGGAATACGCATCAAAGGGTCTGCGACCCGGCGCCTCCGCCTTCGACATCGCTGGCCGAGCAGGGATGCTTATGGCGTTGGTTACAATGTTCGACGACGAGTACGTCACGGAATTAGCCGTCAAAGAGTTATTCCGCGTTTTGGAGCACCCTAGACTCATAGAACTAGACGCAACGGCATGGATGGTTGTTGCTCGTACTGTGTTCAACTTGTTGAAGCACCCGAGGGTCTCGTTAGCTCAAATAGTAAGTAATCGAATCGCTGCATCCACCGACACGACTCTGATTTCTTACTACACTGTAGTGCGCTTTATCGGCATGCCGCAAGACTACATTAAAGAGGCGTTTTCATCTCCAGGCACTCTGATGACAAAATACTAGCGAAGGGGACACGAAGGGGACGGCTTAAGCACTTGGCGAATCTGAGAGGAAGCCGTCGCCCCCCTGCAACTTACTGATAGCACACAGCTTGTTCGTGTGCGAGCCTCCGCCAGGCCCCGCTCCAACCACGCCCCCGCCCACCATCA
>JACZJQ010000118.1 GCA_014860455.1 Bryobacteraceae bacterium
CGCCGCGGACTTCCTGAACATCAGCGACGTCGATATCGTCTGCCTGCAACACGAGTTCGGCATCTTCGGCGGACCCGCCGGCGGTCACATTCTGGCTCTCCTCCGCGAATTGAAAATGCCCGTTGTCACCACGCTGCACACGGTCCTTCGCGAACCCAGAGCGGACCAACGGCGCGTGATGGAGGGTCTGATCTCGCTCTCCACCCGGCTCGTGGTCATGACCGAGCGCGGGCGGGACATGCTGCAGGATATCTACCGGGCGCCCTCAGCCAAGATCGACCTGATCCAGCATGGCATTCCAGACGTCGGGTTTGTCGATCCGACTTACTTCAAGGATCAGTTCGGAGTTGAAGGCAAGGTTGTGCTGCTCACTTTTGGGCTGCTCTCTCCGAACAAGGGGATTGAACAGGTGCTCAATGCCCTGCCGCAGATCGTGGAGGAATTTCCCGAGGTTGTATACATCGTCCTGGGAGCTACGCATCCAAACGAACTGCGTGAGCATGGCGAGGCATACCGGCTGAGCCTCGAAATCCTGGCCAAGAAGCGAAGGGTCGACAGACACGTCATCTTCTACAACCAGTTCGTCGAAATTGAGAACTTGATGGAGTTTCTTGGCGCGGCGGATCTCTACATCACCCCATACCTCCACGAGGCACAGATCACGTCCGGTGCACTGGCTTATGCGTTTGGCGCCGGGAAAGCCGTGGTCTCCACCCCGTACTGGCACGCGGCGGAACTCCTCGCGGAGGACCGGGGCGTCTTGGTGCCGTTTAGGGATTCCGAGGCCATGGCGCGCGAGGTGATCGCCCTGCTGCGTGACGACACGCGCCGCCATGCGATGAGAAAGAATGCCTATCGGATTGGACGGGACATGGTGTGGAGCAACGCAGCGCAACAGTACATGAGTTCGTTCGAATCGTCGCGGCTGGAAGGGGCGGCACAGTCGAGGAAGTCGCTTGCCACCAAAACGCTGGACAAAAAGCCGCGCGAACTCCCTGAACTCAAGTTGAGTCACCTCTCCCGAATGACGGATTCGACAGGTGTCTTCCAGCACGCCGTCTTCAGCGCGCCGAACTTCTCTGAAGGCTATTGCACTGACGACAACGCGCGCGCCCTGCTCCTCTCGGTGCTACTCGGTGAATTGAAGGAGGATCAGGAAGGCATGCGCACGTTGGCTACCACGTGTATGGCATTCCTCCATCATGCGTTCGATCCCGAGACGAAGCGCTTCCATAACCATATGAGCTTTGACCGGCGCTGGCTGGATCCTCACGGATCCGAAGACTGTCAGGGCAGGGCGCTTTGGGCCCTGGGTGCGTGTGTGGGGCGATCTCCTTTCCGAAGCTTCCAGATGATGGCCGGACAACTTTTCGCCCAGGCATTACAGCCGGTCACTGAATTCACTTCGCCGCGATCCTGGGCGTTCGTCCTGATCGGAATCCACGAATACCTGCGGCGGCTGAGCGGCGACAGCCTGGTGAACCAGACCCGCGACACTCTCACCAGCCGGCTGATGGGCCTCTTTAACGCGCACGCCAAGCCGGATTGGTGTTGGTTTGAAGACGAACTTTCGTACGACAACGCGAAGCTCGCCGAGGCCCTGATTCTGAGCGGGCAAGCCACCGGGCAAGCGGCCGTGTTCGAGCGCGGGCTTGAGACGCTGCGGTGGCTGCTGGCAGTGCAGACATCCGAGAAGGACTACTTCCGTCCGATTGGCAGCAACGGTTTCTATCACCGTGGCGGCGCACGGGCAGACTTCGACCAGCAGCCCATCGAGGCGCAGGCGACCGTCTCGGCTTGCCTGGAAGCCTATCGCGCCACCTCGGATGTCTGGTGGTTTGAGCAGGCGCAACACGCTTTCGACTGGTTCCTCGGATGGAACGACCTCGGCCTGGAACTCTATCAACCCGAGACAGGCGGTTGCGGCGATGGTCTGCATGTGGACCGGGTTAACGAAAACCAGGGAGCGGAATCCACGTTGGCGTTCCTGTTGTCGCTGGCGGAGATGCGCCTGGCTCAGGACATGGTGACGAGTTTCAGGGCACCGGTCACCATTGTCAGATAGTGGCCGGCGCCCTGCTTGTTTCTTGAATCGCCATCACATGAAAGCAAAATCAATTCGTATCCGTCGAATGGCCACGATCCTCAGCCCGGATCAGTCGCGGGTTCTGCTGCGGCCCTTCAATCCTGGCGACGACGAGCGCGCCACCGGGATCATCGCCAGGATCATGTCGCTCCCTGAAGAAGACCTCGGTCCGCTCCTGAATGAGCTTTGCACTGAGTTCTCAAGCAGGCACGATCAGATCCGCAACCGCGCCTTGGAACGCTTCGAACAAGTCCGGGAACTGGTTCCAGCGGATGTAGAAGTGTCAGAGCAGAGACGCCTCCTGATCGGCGCCTATTTCCTGGCTGAATACTCGCTGGAATCCGCCGCTCTGTTCAATCCGTCCATCGTCCCGCATCCCGATCAAACCGGTCTCGACCGAGGCGCTTTGCGGTTCATTCTCAGCCTGCGCGCCACCGGCGAAGGGCACGTCTCCTCGATTACTTTTCGAACGGGCATCATCCATCGCGACCACCGGATTGAGGTAACGCCCCCCACCGGTTTCCTCACCGAGCCAAGGCAGGTCCCAAATCCTGTCTATGACAAAGCGCTGTTCGGACGTAAACTCTTGGAACTGGGACTGGCCGGCGATTTCAAGCGCCGGGTGATGGATAGACTTGGGCACTCGTTCTCACTGGAAGAGCTTCGCGCCTCGCTCAAGGCCGAGCAATTCAGATTGCCCGACGGCATCACGCAAGAGGCCCATGAAGAGGCTCAGGCGATCTGGATGCTTGCCCGATCCAACTACGAGGTCCAGTTCCAGCCAGAACAGCAGATCTCCGAGCGCATCATCTTTCCCGCAACGCCCTCTCAACGCAATGGCATCGAAGATGCCCGATTCGTTCGCTTCGTGGACGATGACGGCGCCCACACCTACTACGCCACCTTCACCGCGTACGACGGCAAAGTCGTGGTGCCGGAACTTGTCGAGACTTCCGACTTTCTCCTCTTCCGGTTCATCACGCTGAATGGCCCGGCAGCCAGAAATAAGGGTATGGCGCTGTTTCCCAGGAAGATCGATGGCCAGTATGCGATGCTCTCCCGCCAGGACAACGAGAACATCTTCCTGATGCGCTCCGACAACATCCACTTCTGGAATGAACACAGCCTGCTGCTCAAACCGTCCTTCCCTTGGGAACTGATCCAGCTCGGCAATTGCGGCTCGCCGATCGAAACTGATGCGGGTTGGCTGGTTCTCAGCCACGGCGTCGGTCCCATGAGGAGATACTGCATCGGAGCCTTCCTCCTTGATCGCGATGACCCTGCAAAGGTGATCGGGCGTCTTCGCGAGCCCCTGATCAGACCGAACGCCAGCGAACGGGAAGGCTATGTCCCCAATGTCGTCTACACCTGTGGCGCTCTCCTGCACGGCCGCACGCTCATCATCCCCTATGGCCTCGCCGATCACGCCACGGGCTTCGCCACAGTCCCTCTCGCCGATGTGCTGGGCGCGATGAGCTAGGGGGCCCCCGCTATGACCATCCCCGGCAAAAGAATCGCCGTCCTGTCGCCCGTAGCCTGGCGGACCCCTCCCAGGCAGTATGGCGCTTGGGAAACCGTCGCCGGCAACATCACCGAAGGACTCGCCGCCCGTGGCTGGGATGTCACGTTGTTCGCCACCCGCGATTCGGTCACACGCGCCCGCCTGCATGCTGTCGTCAACAGGGGGTATGAGGAAGATCGGGACGTCGACCCGAAAGTCGCCGAGACCCTTCACATCTCCGAGGCATTCGAACACGCCGCGGAGTTCGACCTGATCCATAGCCACTACGACTTCATGGCCCTGGCCTACAGCCGCCTGGTGAAGACTCCTGTGCTCACCACCATCCACGGCTTCTCATCTCCAAGGATCATGCCCGTCTACGAAAAGTACCGTGACGGCTACTTCGTCTCAATCAGCGACTCAGACCGTGCCCCTGGCCTCAACTATCTCGCTACGGTCTACAACGGAATTGACCTCTCGCTTTACCCGCTCCAGCAATCGAACGGCGGCAGCCTCATCTTCCTCGGCCGCATCCACCCGGACAAGGGCGTCCATCTGGCCATCGAGACCGCACAACTCAGCGGATTACCGCTGATCATCGCTGGAATTATCCAGGACCGGAACTACTTCCAACAGCAGGTAGAGCCTCACCTGAATCAGTCCATCCAGTACATCGGCCCGGTCGATGTGGCTGGCAAGAACGCACTTTTCTCGCAGGCACGGGCGCTGCTGCATCTGAACACAATTCCCGAGCGGTTTGGACTTGTTCTGGCGGAAGCGAACGCCGCCGGCGTACCCGTCATCGCAATGGACCTGGGCTCGTGCCGCGAGGTGATCGAGGACGGGCAAACCGGATTTCTCGTCAACAGCGTCCACGATGCGGTGCGGTCCTTGCAGCGCCTCGCGGAGATCGATTGCACCACCTGCCGTCTGAGGGTTCAGCAGCGCTTTTCCATCGAAACCATGGTGACCGCTTACGAGCGCGTCTACCAGACGATCTTTGATCTGGAGGCAGCGAAACGATCATGAAGCAGGACATCGTCAGAAGGTATCGCGGTAATCCGATCCTGACCAAGTCGGCAATCCCCTATCCGGTCGAAACCGTTCACAACGCCGCCGTGGTGAAGCATGGAGATGAGTACATCATGCTCTTCCGCTCTCACCTGCGCACCGGACGGTCCATCATCGGATTGGCTCGAGGTACAGACGGATTCCACTTCACGGCCGATCCGGAACCTTTCCTCACCCCCGCGCGAGATGGACTCTTCGCCGAGTATGAGGAGTACGGCGTCGAGGACCCGCGCGTGACTCTGATCGAGGGCGAATACCTCATCACCTACAGCGCCTACTCCCGCAATGGCGTGCGGATCGCCCTCGCCAAAACCAGAGACTTCAAACACATTGAGAGAGTCTCTCTCATCACGCAGGCGGACTATCGGAATGTCGTGATCTTCCCCGAAAAGTTTGACGGTCTTTACGCACGGCTCGACCGCCCCCATTCGGAGATCTCCCCTTGGTCGATCTGGATCTCATACTCGCCGGATCTCCGATTCTGGGGCGAATCCCGACTCATCATGAGGCCCGAGCAATATCACTGGGACCAAATGAAGATCGGCCCTGGCGCGCCGCCGATCAGGACGGACCAGGGCTGGCTCTCCATCTATCACGGTGTTTTCCCGACAATGGATGGATCGGTGTACCGGCTTGGGGTTGCACTGCACGACCTCCAGGACCCAGCGAGGATCATCGGAGTCTGCGATTCGTGGATCATCCAACCTGAAGACCCATGGGAAGTGACCGGCTATGTTCATAACGTGGTCTTTACCTGCGGCGCCGTCGCGGAACCCGATGGGACGGTGAAGATCTACTGGGGCGGCGCGGATACGGTCATGTGCGTGGGAGAGGCCAATCTCTCGGATCTGGTCGCATTATGCTTGGATCCTTCGAGCGCGCGCGGCGCGGCCCATTGACAATGAAGCGTTTAGCGGCTTCGCCCGGAGGATTTTATAGGTGGCAAAGTTGACGCCGCGCGCGCGTTTTCATCCCCGCAGGTAGTCACTCCCGTGCAAATTAGCTTTCTGCCACGCGCGTGAGGTGTAACGGTCCGGCGGGGCTTCAGCTCTGGTAGGTTGGCCCAGGTTTCCGCAAGAAACTGAGTCCGCGCAGTGAAGGAGTCCCCGCTATGAATCGAGTATCCAGCATTTTCAGCCAGCTTTTGCAGTTCTTCCCGCGCTTCGAGTTTGAGGCCCTCATCCGCGAGCACAACGCCGAGCGCCACGCCCGCGGTTTTACCTGCTGGCAGCAGTTCGTTGCCATGATGTTCTGCCAACTCGCCTATGCCCAGAGCTTGCGCGAGATCTGCGGCGGACTGGCCGCGCTTGAGGGCAAGCTCCGCCATCTCGGAGTTATGGAGTGTCCCAAGGCCACCACG
>JACZJQ010000119.1 GCA_014860455.1 Bryobacteraceae bacterium
TCGGTATCCGGCGGCGGCGCGAGTTCGACGAGTTCATTCCGCTTGGCGAGCAACCGCTTCACTTCGGCTTCTTCGTCCTCCACAAAAACGAGTTCAGCCGGTTCCACGTCAACTGCTTCCAGCGCTGCTGCCTCCTCGGGCGGTGGCGGCGGGGGTGGCGGCGGTGGCGGCGGCGGCGGCCGGATGTCGGGTGGGGCCAGCGACTTCATGCAGGTTCTTCAGGAGGTCATCACGCCCGGCAAGACGGTGCGGAAAGGCGAGGTTGTCGCCGAATTCGATACTCAGTACCAGCAGATCCGCCTGGACGACCAACGCTCGGACCTCGAGCAGTCGGAACGCGGGATGAGGACCCTTGAGGTTCAGTTGGAAGTTTCGCGGACTCAGAACCAGTTCGCGCTGCAGCAGGCGCGTGCGGTTGTAGACAAGGCGAGGCTGGATCTGAAGACGACGCCGGTGTTGTCGCAAATCCAGTCCGAGCGCCTGAAGCTCGCTCTCGAAGAGGCCGAGGCGCAATTGAAGCAGTTGCAGGTGGAAGAGCCGCTGAGGCGCCAAAGCGAATCGGCAGAACTGAAGCAGGCCCAGATCCAATTGGCCACCACTCGCGGCGAGTTGAAGCGCGCCGAGGAGAATGTGGAAAAGATGCGCATGAAGGCGCCGATGGACGGCATGATTGTGATGCAGAAGATCATGGCGGGCAGCGAGTTCCGCCAGATCCAGCAGGGCGACCAGTTGTTCCCCGGCCAGATGTTCATGCAGATTGTCGATCCCCGTTCGATGCTGGTGGCGGCGTCGGTCAACCAGGCCGACGTTGAGTTGATCCGGGTCGGCGCAACCGCGCATCTGCGCTTTGACGCATATCCGGGGCTGCAGCTTCCAGGCAGGGTGATCTCCATCGGCGCCGTGCCGCGCAGCGGAGGCAACCGCGGTGATTACATGAAGGAGATCCCGGTCTATCTGAAGATCGAGAAGATGGACGAGCGGGTGATCCCCGACTTGAGCGTGAGCGCTGACGTGGTCGTAGCCAGCGAGCCGGAGGGCGTGGTCGTTCCCCTGGAGTCGGTTTTCTATGACGAGGGTGCTCCGGACCGCCCTTACGTATATGTTAGGACGGCAAAGGGGTTCGAGCGCCGCTCAGTCGAGTTGGGCCTGCGGAATTTCATCAAGGCAAGGGTGGTGACTGGGTTGAAGGCGGGCGAAACCATCGCCGTTGAGCCTCCAGCCATCCCGCCGGCGCAGAAGAAAACAGCATCAAACCCGCAAACAGGGACAGGAGTCTGAGCAAGATGTCGAAGGATTTGAAGCCGAAGCAGAAATTGGGCAAGGTGAATTCGGGCAAAACCCGGCTGATCACCGCTGCCATCATCCTGGTGGCCGTGGCCGGAGGTGGATTTGCGGCATACCGGTACAACACGAACAAACCGGTTGAGGTGCCCGTGGCCGCCGTCCGGAAGTCCGATTTTGTGACGACGGTGAAGGTGCGGGGCGAGATTCGCAGCACCCGTTCGAAGATTCTTGCCGCTCCGCAGGTGCCGAATCCGAAGATCACCAAACTCGCCGAGTCGGGCAAGATGGTCAGAGCCGGCCAGTCTGTGATCGAATTCGATACGGCGACGCTTGAAAACTACTATCTGGACCGCAACTCGCTGCTCCGGACGATCGATTCCGAGGTTGTGCAGACCAAGGCCAGCCACAAGATCACCGACGAAGCCGACTCCATGAGTCTGATGACTTCCGGATATGACGTTCAGCGAGCCGAGCTCGAAGCGTCAAAGGCCGAGATTCTGTCCGAGATCGAGGGCGCCAAGACGCGCATCGATGTCGGCATCTCGAAGGGTGCGCTGGACCAGGTGAAGGTGACGGTGAAATCCCACGACGTCTCCCAGCAGGCCGATCTCGACCGGCTCCAGACCCGGAAAGACAAGGCCGAGCGCGACATGACGCGCGTGAAGAGCTACCTCTCCAAAATGGCAGTGCGAGCCCCCTCCGACGGCATCGTTAACATCCTGCCGAACTTCCGGGCGCAAGGCTCCTGGGGTTCGACGCCACCGCCCTTTAAGGAAGGCGACAACGCCTGGACGGGCGCGGCGATCGCCGAGATCCCCGACCTTTCAGAGATGCGGATCGAGTTGAAGCTCGACGAGGTGGACCGCGGCAAGATCAAGTTGGGCCAGCCCGTGAAGATCCGGGTGGACGCGATCCCGGACAAGGAGTTCGATGCCGAACTGACCTGGGTGAGCCCGATCGCGGCGCTCGAGTTCAGCCGGTCGCGCAGCGCCGAGAAGAGTTTCCCCGCCCATGCGCTGCTCAAGAACCTTGATCCGCGCCTGCGTCCGGGCATGAGCGCCTCGGCCGAGATTGTGATCGAGCGGCTGCCGGCCAGCCTGTTGATTCCGCTCAAGGCGAGTTTCTCGCAGGGCGGCAAGCCGGCGGTGTGGTTGCAGCGGGGCAACAACTTTGTAGTCACCGCGATCGAAGTCGGCCGCAGGAACGAGACCGATATCGTGGTGGTTGCGGGCATCAAGGAAGGCGACCGCGTGGCGCTGGAGAACCCGGCTGAGGTTGCCAAGCGCTCGAAGAAGTTCTGACGCGAACGGGATACAAAGAGATGAAGAAGGCAGCAATTCGACTGGTTATCATCCTGGGCATCGTAGGCCTGGGCTACGGAGGCTGGAAGTTCTACACGGGCCTCCCCAGCAAACAGGATCAGACTCCGACCACGCGGGTCCGGCGCGGAGATGTCGTGGTGCGCAGTTTCGCCCGCGGCGAATTGCGGCCAGTCCGCTCGGCAACCCTGACGGCGCCGAACCTGTTCGGCACGGTGCAGGTGACAAGGCTCGCGCCCTTGGGCGCAATGGCCCGGGAGAAGGACCTGGTGGTGGAGTTCGACGACGCCGAACTGGTTTCGCGTCTGGATCAGAGGCAGCTTGAACTCGAGCAGGTCGACGAGCAGATCAAGAAGGCTCAGGCCGACCTGGCGATCCGCAACAACCAGGACGACGTCGAACTGCTGCGCGCGCGCTATTCAGTCCGCCGCGCCGAGCTCGAGGTCAAGCGCAACGAACTGCTGTCCACCATCGACCGCCAGAAGAACGATCTGAACCTGCAAGAGGCGCGGCGTAAGCTGACGCAGCTTGAAAGCGACATCAAGAGCCGCCGCGAGCAGGCCCAGGCCGAACTCGCCGTGCTGCGCGAAAAGCGCAACCGCAACGTGCTCGACATCCGCCGCGAACAGATGCGCCTGGCCCAGACCAAGCTGCTGTCGCCGCTGTCGGGCCTGGTGGCGATCAAGCAGAACCGCAGCGGCTTCGGCGGCAATTTCGGCACCGCGATTCCGGACATCCGGGAAGGCGATCAGGTGTCGCCGGGCAACCCCGTGGCCGACGTGATGGATCTCTCCGAAATGGAGATCATCGCCCGCATCGGCGAACTCGACCGCGCCAATCTGGTGGAGGGCCAGGACGTCATGCTGCGCCTCGATGCGCTGCCCGACAAGGTATTCAACGGAAAGATCAAGTCGATGAGCGGCACGGCAAGCTCGAACGTCTTCTCGGCCGACCCAGGCAAGAAGTTCGACGTGCTGTTTTCCATCGACATGCGGCAACTGCTCGGCGCTCTCGGCGCTGACGAGGCCGAGATCCTGAAGATCCTGAGAACGGCGGAAGAGAACAGGAAAAAGCCCATCGCTTCGGTATCCTCCTCGATGTTTGCGGGTATGCCCGCGGGATTCGGCGGCATGCCGAACTTCGGCGGCGGTGAAGCAGGCGGAGCGATGGTGGTCCAGATGGGCGGCCAAAGCGCCGGTGGCGAAGCCCAAGCCGGTGGCGACCGCCAGGCCGGAGGCCAGCGCCAGGGCGGCCAGCGCATGATGGGCGGCGGTGCCGGCATGACGCCGGAACAGCAGCAGCAGATGCGCGCCGCGTTCCAGAAGGCCCTGGGCGGCCGCAATATGCAGGACCTCAGCCAGGAAGAGCGCCAGAAGATCTTCGCCGAATTACGCAAGACCACCGGCGGCGCCGCGACCAAGTCCGGCGACGCGTCGAAGAAATCTGATTCCGGGACCAAGCAGGCCGCCACGGGCGCGCCGGGCTTCGGCTTCCAACGCCCCGGCGGCGATGCCGCTCAGGGCGGCGAGGGCCGCCAGCGCGGCGGCGGCGAAGGACGCCAGCGGGGCGGAGCCGATGTGGCGATGATGGGCATGGGCGCCCCGTCGCAGTTCTCACAGAAGGACATGGACAACGCCAAACTGCCGCCTCCGCCGGAAGAGGACAGCGAACTGAATATCCTGCTGCGGCCGGGCCTGCTGGCCGACGTCGAGATCATCGTCGAAAAGGTCCCGAACGCCATCTATGTGCCGAACCAGAGTGTGTTTGAGAAGGATGGCAAGCCGGTGGTCTACGTCAGGCAGAAGGACCGCTTTGTCGCCAAGCCGATCAAAATCGCCAAACGCAGTGAGTCGGTCACCATCATCTCCGAAGGCGTTGCTGCAGGCGACGTCATTTCCATGTCCGATCCCGAGGCCGCGCCGGGCGACGCCAAGAAGGGCGCCAAGAAGGAAGGCGGAGGAGCCGCCGGCATGATGCCCGTCGGCGGGTCGAAGGGAGGACAGTAGTCCGCCATGAGTAATTTTCTGCAAGCCTATATCCCCGAAATCTACATGGGGCTTTCCAGCCTCCTGGTCCACAAGCTTCGCACGATGCTCACCATGCTCGGCATGATCTTCGGCGTCGGCGCGGTCGTGGCCATGCTGGCAATCACGGCGGGCGTCGAGAAGGAGATGCTCTCCTATATCGACCTGCTGGGCGTCAACAACATCATCATCGAGGCCAAAGAGGCCGTCGACCGCAATGAACTGCAGGCGCGCAGGGCCATCTCCCCTGGCATGTCGATGCGCGACTACCGGGCAATCAAGGAGAACGTGGCCGGCATCGATCAGATGACGCCGCGCAAGCGCTTCAAGCCGATGAAGGTGCTGCCGAAGACGGCAGCTGAACCGCCAGTGCTGATCGGCGTGCTGCCGAACTACAAAGAGATCCAGAGCCTGCGCACCATCGAAGGCCGGTTCTTCACAGCCGAGGAAGACGACCGCTCGGCGCCGGTCTGCGTGCTGGGCGAATCAGCCAAGGTGAACCTGCTCGGCTATGAGCCCGCGGTGGGCAAGTTCGTCAAGGTGAACGACGTCTGGTTGCAGGTGATCGGCGTGATGGCGCAGCAGGCAGGCGCCGACACCGACGTCGAGGGCGTCGAGATCATCTCGCGCAACAACCTCATCGTCGCCCCGCACAATACCGTGATGCGGCGGTTCGAGGATAACAACTCCTATCTCAAGGACGAAATCGACGGCATCTACATCCGTGTGCAGACCGGGACCGATTCCATCGAAACCGCCAACGTGATCAATGCCATCCTGACGGCGACCCACAAGGACGCCGGGGATTACACCGTCACCGTGCCCGCCGGACTTCTCGAACAGAAGAAGCGGACGTCGGACATCTTTAAGATCGTTATGATCTGCATTGCCGGCATTTCGCTGCTGGTCGGCGGCATCGGCATCATGAACATCATGCTGGCTACCGTGCTTGAGAGAACTCGCGAGATCGGCATCCGGCGCGCCATCGGGGCGCGGCAGGCCGACATCGTCCGCCAGTTTCTGACCGAAGCGGTGATGATCTCCATCATCGGCGGCCTCGCCGGCATCGCCTTCGGCTTCACGCTTTCGCGCATTATCGCCGCCGCCGCCGGATGGTCGACGGTGGTGACGTTTGCATCCATCGCAGTCGCCTTCGGCGTGTCGGTCGGCATCGGCCTGCTGTTCGGGATCTACCCGGCGGTTCAGGCCGCCAAGCTCGATCCGATCGAGGCCATCCGGTATGAGTAAGCCCGGGGCGCCGGTCCCGAACAATCCATTTCAAGACGTTTTGGGCAAGAGAGTACACATGCGAGTTCTTGCAGTTCTTATCCTTTTCTCGATGACGCTGGCGGCGCAGGTCACCAGCAAGATGAACAGCGCTCTGGACGGATATTCCGCTCCGTGGCTGGGTTCGGCCAACTACTGGCGGAAAAACTTCGGTAGCATGGACAAAACGGTCACGTTGCGGCCACCGATCAAGTTGAAGGACTTTGTGGTGGACGGCAAGCTCCGCCTGTCGCTGCGCGACTACCTTGATCTCGTGGTCAACAACAACACCGATATTGGCATCCAGCGCCTGACGCTGGAAACTCCGATGAACGCCATCCAGCGCGCTTCGGCGATATTCGACCCGACGCTCACGGCGAACTACTCGGCCACCCGGTCCGAAACGCCGGCCACCAACCAACTGCAGGGAGCCAACGTTGTCAGTTCGCTGCAACAGCCCTTCTCAACCCGCCTCCAGCAGTTGACGCCGTTCTCGACAACGGTGTTCTCGCAGTTGAACATCAACCGCAATTCAACAAACGACTCATTCCAGACCTTCAACCCCAGCTATTCGCCCACCTGGCAGATGGGCTTCATCCAGCCCCTGCTCCGCAACCGCGGCCGGTACATCACGAAGCTGCCCATCACAATCGCCAAGGCGCAGCGCGTCGCCGCCGAGCAGAGCTTCTATGACCAGATCCAGCGCCTGCTGGTGACTTCGGAGAATACATATTGGGATACGGCCAGCGCGCGCGAACGCCTGCGCGTCCAGCGTGAAGCGCTCAAGCTCGCCGAGGCATCCCTCGAACGGTCCCGCCGTGAAGTTGAACTCGGCGCCACCAGCCCGCTTGAGGTCTTCCAGCCCGAGCAGAACGCCGCTTCGGCCAAGCTGAACGTCGTCCAGATCGAGTACCAACTCCAGCAGGCCGAGGATGTCCTGCGCCGCCAAATGGGCGCCGACCTCGATCCCGATGTCCGCATGCTGCCGATCGAACTGACCGAGGATATAGGCGCCGGCATCGATAAGACCCCATTCGATCGCGAACAGATGGTCGCGTTGGCTTACGAGAAGCGGCCCGATCTGCGGACCGTTCGCACCAACATCGAGGTGAACGACCTCCAGATCGACGGCAACATGAACGCGCTTAAGCCGCTGCTCAACTTCCAGGGCAGCTACAGCACCCAGGGCCGCGGCGGCAACTTCCGCCAGGCGGGCACCACCCCGCCCGTCATCATTCCTGGCGGTCTGGCCGACGCCCTCGGCCAGTTCTTCACCTACAACACCTACTCCTTCAGCTTGAACCTCACCCTGCCCATCCGCGACCGCGCCGCTTCGGCCAACCTCGCCGATGCCGTGGTAAACCGCAAGCTGAACGCTCTGCGCCTCCGCAACTCCGAGCAGCAGATCCGGCAGGAAGTGCTCAACTCCGTCTCCCAGGTCGAATCCAGCCGCGCCAACGTGCAATTGGCCGAGATCGCCGTCGACTTCGCCCGCAAGCGCGCCGAAGCTGACCAGAAACGCTACGATCTCGGCGTCATCAACATCTTCTTCCTGCTGTCGGCGCAGAACGATCTCACCGTCGCCGAGTCCCAACTCGTCAACGCCCAGGTCACCTACCGCCGCAACGTGCTGACGCTCCAGCAGCGCCTCGGCACATTGCTCGAACAGAAGAACATCGTCATCCAGCCTTAGCCGGATCCAAAACGCTAACCTAAAGGGGCGCCTCGCCGAGGGGCGCCCTTTTCGCATCCGCAATCGCACCATGGGCAAGATCCGCGTTCTCTCAGACGTCGTCGCCAACAAGATCGCCGCCGGCGAGGTGGTCGAGCGGCCCGCCTCCGTGGTGAAGGAACTGCTCGAAAACTCTCTCGACGCAGGCGCCACCGATATCCGCGTCGACACCGAAAGCGGCGGCCGCCGCCTGATCCGCATCACCGACAACGGCTGCGGCCTGATGCGCGACGACGCCATGCTCGCCTTCGAGCGCCATGCCACGTCGAAACTCTCCGACGTCGCCGAACTCGACGCCATCTCGACTCTCGGCTTCCGCGGCGAGGCCCTGCCGTCGATCGCCTCGGTCTCGCGGCTCACCCTGGAGACCGTGGCTGCCGGCGAAAAGACTGGAACCCGCGTCGGCATCGCAGGCGGCAAAATGATGGATTGCGCCGACCACGCCGTGGCCTCGGGAACCACCATCACCGTCCGCGACCTGTTCTTCAACGTCCCGGCGCGCAAGAAGTTCCTGCGCACCGAACAGACCGAACTCGCCCATATTGCCTCGCTGGTCACGCACTATTCGCTCGCCCATCCCGACAAGTCGTTCGCTCTCTATCACGGCGCCAAGGAACTGCTTCGGGTGTCCCCCGTGCGGACGCTGCGAGAGCGCGTCTTCCAGGTCTTCGGCGACGCTGCCCTCGATGAACTCATCGAACTCGGTGGCCGCCACACCCAGTTTCCCGGTGACGACGGTCCACGCAGCTTCCTGCTCGACGGCTTCATCTCGCGGCCCCAGGTCCAGAAGTCCAACCGCAACTCCATCTTCCTCTTCGTCAACCGCCGCCTCATCCGCGACCGGTTGCTGATGCACTCCATCTCGGCCGCCTATCACAACCTGATGCCCTCGGGCTGTTACCCCTTCGCCCTGCTATTCCTCGACTGCGACCCTGCGGAAGTCGACGTCAACGTCCACCCGTCGAAAACCGAAATCCGCTTCCGCCACTCCTCCTTCGTCCACGACTTCGTCCGCGACGCCATGCGCGAATCCCTCATGGAAACCCGTCCCATGGCCTCTGCGCCGCCGCCGCGTTCGCCGGCCCAGCCCGCCGCCTACCTGCCCTATTCCGAGTTCTCCCAGACAATCGAAACCCACCGCTTCGACGAGCCCCGTAGCGTCCTGCCCGACCCCTC
>JACZJQ010000120.1 GCA_014860455.1 Bryobacteraceae bacterium
TGGCGAAGTCGATCAGCGCGTTCTGGGCGCGCTCGCCCCACCACCACTTCTTGTCCTTGTTCTCGTAGTAGTTGATGACGACCAGGTCGTAGTTGGCCAGCGTTTCGGGTCCGGCGCCGCGGAAGTCTTCGTTGACGCGGACTTCGAAGCGGCCGGTGGATTCGAGGGCGTCCTTGAGGATGGGGGAGACGACGCGCCAGTCGTGGCCGACCGTATTCTGGCCGGTGATCAGCAGCGTCTGGATCTTGGGCGGCTGGGCCGGTGCGGTCTGGGCGAGAGCCGGCAGGGCGCAGGCGGCGGCGAGAAGAGCAATGGTGGATATCCGCATCTGGTGTTCTCCAGCCCCCATTCTATCCGCGAAACCGGTCTGTCGGGAGGATGCGCCAGACGCACTGGAGCAAAAGGTGCGGATGCCTGATAAACTCATCAGTTTAGCCATGTCCGACACAGTCAAATACCTACTCGACGAATCCAGAATCCCGAAGCACTGGTACAACATCGTTGCCGATTTGCCATCGCCTCCCCCGGCGGTGCTGCATCCGGGGACGTTGCAGCCGGTGGGTCCGGGTGATCTTGCGCCATTGTTTCCGATGTCGCTGATCATGCAGGAGGTGGCCACCGAGCGGGAGATCGAGATTCCCGAGCCGGTGCGCGACGTCTACAAGCTGTGGCGGGTGACGCCGATGTTCCGGGCGCGGCGCCTGGAGAAGGCACTCGACACCCCGGCGAGGATCTATTACAAGTATGAGGGCGTGTCGCCGGCCGGGTCGCACAAGCCGAACACGGCCGTGGCGCAGGCGTTCTACAACAAGCAGGAAGGCGTGAAGCGCCTGGCGACCGAGACCGGCGCCGGGCAGTGGGGTTCGTCACTGGCGTTCGCGGGCGGGGTGTTCGGGCTGGAAGTCCAGGTGTTCATGGTGCGGGTTTCTTACGACCAGAAGCCGTACCGCCGGGCGCTCATGGAAAGCTGGGGGGCTAGCTGCGTGGCGTCGCCTTCGGAAGAGACCGCAGCGGGACGGGCGATCCTGGCCAAACGGCCGAACCATCCGGGATCGCTGGGTATCGCGATCTCGGAAGCCGTCGAAGTGGCGGCTCAGCGTGACGATACGAAGTATGCGCTGGGGTCTGTGTTGAACCACGTCCTGCTGCACCAGACCGTGATCGGCCTGGAAGCGTTGGAGCAGTTTGAACTGGCCAACGACTATCCGGACGTCGTTGTCGGCTGCACGGGCGGCGGGTCGAATTTCGCGGGGACGGCGTTTCCGTTCATCGGCAAGAACCTGCGCGAGGGCAAGAAGACGCGAATCGTGGCGGTGGAGCCGGCGGCGTGCCCGTCGATCACCCGCGGCACGTATGCCTACGACTTCGGCGACACCGCGCATCTGACGCCGCTGACCAAGATGCACACGCTGGGTTCGACGTTCACGCCGCCGGGGTTCCATGCCGGCGGGCTGCGCTATCACGGCATGGCGCCGCTGGTGTCGCATTGTGCGCGGTTGGGCCTGATGGAAGCCACCGCTTACCACCAGCTGTCCTGTTTCGAGGCCGGGTTGATCTTCGCCAAATCAGAAGGCATCATGCCGGCGCCGGAGGCCAACCACGCCGTCAAGGGAGCCATCGTGGAAGCCCTCAAGTGCAAAGAGGAGGGGACCTCGCGCGCCATCCTGTTCAACCTCTGCGGCCACGGCCACTTCGACATGCAGGCCTACATCGACTACACCGCCGGAAAACTCGTCGATCAGGAATACGACGAAAGCGAACTCGCCATGGCCCTTGCCGGGCTGCCTTCGGTGCCTGAATAGTCCACTGCGCCCATAACCAAGAACCGTATCCAACGCGGCCCGGCGAGTCATCTCCGGGCCGCGTTTTCATTCAGGGAGACGGGGAGCTCATGCCGGGCGGATCGTGTGTACCAACGCAGCGCGGCGTTGTCACGGTCAAGGCGGATCTGGCGTTAGACGAGCGCGCCAGCCCGATCATCGACCCCGGCAACGCCAGACTCCCGCCCCGGCCCAACAGCCGCCGCGCCGATCGCGACAACATCCGCGCGTCTGCTCGCATGCTTACTCGCTTATGCCTCCCCCAATACGTCTGTGCCTGCTTGGGTTGCCTCGAACTATCAAACCTGCGGCGACTCATTCCCTTTCGCCAAACGAAATGGTTGCAGCCGTTTACAGTGCGTGCGCGTCTAAGTGGACAGAGCCGGGCTTGACACCCCGGCTGTTATACTTGTTGAGAGGGAGATTGCACCCCAAGTTCGGCTCTGGGTTTCGGGGTGATGCGCGAAATGAACAGAACCTTCAAGAACGTTCTCGTCAGCTTTTCTGGCGTCCTGGTCGGGTTCCTCCTCGTCGGCGCCGTGCTGGGCCAGAACTCCTCGCCTCAGGCCTCCGAGCCTTATCGCCACCTGAACGTCTTCACAGAGGTCTTCGCCCGGATCAAGTCCGATTACGTCGAAGAGCCCGACATGAAGAATGTCACGCTCGGCGCCATCAACGGCCTGCTGGTCACCGTCGACCCCTTCGCCAGCTACCTCGACGCCAGCCAGTACAAGGCCTACCAGAAGGCGAAGGAAAAACAGCGCGCCGGCGTCGGATTGATCCTCTCCCGCAAGTACAGCGCCGAACTGAGCATCGTCGATGTCGTCGAGGGCTCGCCGGCCTCCCAGTTAAACCTCTCCACCGGCGACATCATCGAAGCCATCAACGGCGTCTCCACCCGCGACATGCCGCTGGCCTACGCCGACGTCATGCTGGAAGGCGACCCCGGCTCCACGGTCGAGTTGACAGTCCTGCGCATGCGCAAGCCCGAACCCACCAAGATGAGCCTCACCCGCGCCATGATCACCCCGCCGGCGCTCACCGCCAGGATGATCGATGGTGAAACCGGCCACATTGCGGTTCAGGATCTCACCAAGGGCAAGTCGGCCCAGGTTGCCGCGAAAATCAGGGAACTGCAAAAGCAGGGCATGAAGAAACTGGTTCTCGACCTCCGCCATTCGGCCGTGCAGAATGCCGAGGAGGGCGTGGCGCTGGCCTCGCTTTTCCTGGAAACCGGCTCTATCGCCACGCTCGAAGGCCAAAAGTATGAAAAGGAAGTGTTTAAGGCCGATCCGTCCAAGGTGGTCTGGAAGGGCGACCTCGTCGTTCTGACCAACCGAGGCACCATCGGCGCCGCCGAAATCACCGCCGCCGCGCTGCAGGACAACAAGCGCGCCAAGGTGGTCGGTGAACGCACCTACGGCGACGCCGCTCTGCGCCGCGCCATTCCCACCGGCGACGGCGGCGCTCTGCTGCTGGCCGTGGCCAAGTACAAGACCCCCGAAGGCAAAGTCATCCAGGAATCCTCGGTCACCCCCGCCTTCGCCGTCCTCGGCAGTGAACCTGAAGCCGAACTTGAAGACGAAGATGCGCCCGCCGCCGCGCCCACTGTCCGTCCGGCGAAGCCCGAACCGTCCAAGCCCGGCGAGGATGCCATCCTCAAAAAAGCCCTCGACGTCCTTTCTGGCAAAGCCGAACAGGCCGCCGGTAACAAACCGGGGGAGGCCGTCCCCGGCCAGCCTCAGGTCATGGGACCGCTGGTCACGCCGGTCAAGAAGTGAGTGCCGCCCGTGCGGCTTTCCAGAGTTTTGTTAGCTGTGTTGTTGAGGTTAGACTGACCATGCCGTTGTATGAGTACAAATGCTCCAAGTGCGATGAAGTGATCGAGGTGATCCAGAAGTTTTCCGACACCCCGCTCACCGTCCATGAATCCTGTGGCGGCGCCCTCGAACGGCTCTTCGGCAAGCCGGCTCTCCAGTTCAAGGGCAGCGGTTTCTACATCACCGACTATAAGAAAACAGGATCGTCGGGCTCGGGCAAGAACGGCGGCAAGGGGAGCAACTCCGAATCGAAGTCCGATACGAAGTCTGAAGCGAAGTCCGAGTCCAAGAGCGAATCCAAGAGCGAGTCCAAACCCTCCGCCACCCCGGCCAAGAAGGACTAGCCCGGCGCCGGCTTGAGGGAGTTGACCGCGGCGCCAGTTCGTTTGGTCAACCCAGAAACCGGTGTGATCTCAACCGCCTAGCGTCTACGCCACGCGGCGTCCGCCGATGATCGCCACCGGCTTGATCGCCGTCGACCGGCCCGTCTCCTCGTCCACCGCCACCACCACCGCCCTCAACTGCGGGTCGCCCTTGGCGGCCTCAAACCGCATTGGCAACTGCGTCAGAAACCGCTTGATGATCATCTCTTTTTCCACGCCGATCACTGACTCGTACGGCCCCGTCATCCCGCAATCGGTCTGAAACGCCGTGCCCTTCTCAAGCACCCGCGCATCCGCGGTCGGCACATGCGTATGCGTCCCGATCACCGCCGACACCCGCCCGTCCAGATACCACGCCAGCGCCATCTTCTCGCTGGTCACCTCGGCATGGAAATCGACAAACCGCACTTTGACGTCGTCCGGGACCTGTTTCAGAAGTTCATCGGCCTTTTTGAACGGGCATTCAAGCGGCGGCAGATGGACGCGGCCCTGCAGGTTCATCACGGCATAGCTCACGCCGTTGCGAGCCGTGGCGATATACAGCCCCTTACCCGGCAGCGACGCGTCGTAGTTGGCCGGCCTGAGCAGCCGCGGTTCGCGGTCCAGGAAGTCGTAGATCTCGCGCTTGTCCCAGACGTGGTTGCCGGTGGTCATCACCTCCACGCCCACCGAAAACAGCTCCTGGGCGATCGGCACCGTCACCCCGAAACCGCCGGCGGCGTTCTCGACGTTGGCGATGACCAGGTCGATGCGCTCCTCGGTCACCAGTTGCCGCAAATGCTCGGCCACCACGCGCCGGCCCGCGCTGGCGAAGATGTCGCCGATAAAAAGGATGTTCATACTGACTTCTAAAAGGGTTCAGGAAGCGCACCACTCGACCGTACCAGGACCGTGAATCGACCCCTGTAAGCGATACAAGGCAGACCCAGCCGAGCGCCTTTAGGCTTCTCGTTGCCGCCAGAAGCGGCCCAAGCATGCTCACCAGCGCGTTCATACGAGCCGGACCCGGATTCATTGACTATCGGATCAATTTTGCGGACCCGGATACCTGTTCCGCAGGAACGCTCCCTGAGTCTTCAGGATAGCCGACCACGCCCGGTTTCCGCCGGAATTTCTGGACTAAGGCTTCCAGACCAGCGTGCGCGCGCTATCCCAGGTCGGCCGCCTGACGTCGATCTTCAGCGCCAGGATCACCGCCGACTGGAGCTTGACGTCAAACGCCGCCGATGCGCCCGGCGCCAGTTCGGCGATTTCGTTTCGCCGGATCTCCACCGGGATCTCACCCGGCCCGATAGCGACGGTCTCGAGCGTATAGCCGCGCAGCGGATGCGCCGGAACCGAGTTGCGGCACTTCACCGTCACCTTATACTCGCCCGGCTTCACCATCAGAACCGCTATCGAATCCACCGGGCTGGACTCGTTCCTCAGTTCCTCGAACGACTCCTTGCGCCTCCCATAGAGATCGACGACGCCGTGCACGCGCTGCTTCATCGCGAACAGGCCTTTGTCGCCTACATGCGTCCGGTAGTCGTTGTAACAGAAGAAGATCAGCCCGGCGACGAAGTCGCGTTCGCGCAGCAGGCGGGAATGGTCGCGGAGGACCTGGATGCGCTTCGAATCGCCCTCGGGCCGTTCGAGTGTGCAGGCGCAGTAGCCGTATTCGCTCACCACGATGGCTTTGTCCGGGAACGCCCGGCCGATGGCGTCGATGTTGCGGGCGAGGTCGGCCTGCGAGCCGCCGTTCCAGCTTTCGTAATATTGGTTCCACATGACGTAGTCCATCTCGCGCGAGACGTCGTTTTCGGGCGTCTTGGTGAGTGAGTGCGAGGCGTAGGTGACCAGGCGCTTTGGATCGAGCTTCTTGGCCTCGTCATAGATCCGTTTGGCGAACTTGTAGGCCGGCGGGTTCTGGCCGCCGATCTCGTTGCAGGCGCCCCAGGAACAGATCGACGGGTGGTTACGGTCGCGCGCCACCATTTCGCGAAGCTGTTCCAGGCCGTTGTTCATCAGCGCCGCGGAGGGCTCGTCCTTCATGCCGGCGAAGGTCTGTGGGCCCCAGGTGGGCACTTCGGTCTGGATCATGATGCCGTGGCGGTCGCAGTAATCGAGCGTCCGTTTGTCCTGCGGCCAGTGCACGCGCGTGTAGACGCAGTTCAGCTCGCGCATGTCGGCGTGGTCGTGGTCAAGCCACTCGCGCGGTTCGGCCATGCCGTAGCTGGGATTCGAGCCGGCCATGCGCTCGACGCCCATGAGCTTCACCTTTTCGCCGTTGAGGTAGAACGCCCGGTTGCAGACCTCGAACTTCTTGATGCCGAACGTCTCGCTGAAGCGGTGGCCGGAATCGAGTTCGATTTCCAGCCGGTACAGATGCGGATGATCGAAATGCCACAGCAGCGGCTGCTCGATGCGGGCGCTGACGCCGGCCGAGGCCGTGCCCGAGCCTTCCGCCGCGATCCAGCCGCCGGTGTCCTCGACGATGCGCCACGAGAGTTTCGTATGCGCATCGCCGCCCGAGACGATCACCTTCGCCGTCACCGGCGCCGGGCCGCCGGAGGGGCCGGGTTCGGCGTCGATTTCGACGCGCTCGACATATGTCTTTGGCGTCATGTGCAGCCAGACCGGGCGGTAGATGCCGCCGTCGTGGGCCCAGTCGCTCGAACGGCCGCGCGGCAGCATCTCTTCGTCGAAGGCGTTTGTGACCTCGACGCGGATTGTATTGCGGGCGCCGTAGTTGAGCAGGTCGGCGACGTCGAGCCAGAACGCCGTATAGCCCTTGCGGAGGTGGTCGCCCGCGGGTTTGCCGTTGACCGACACCCGCGCCGAATGGAAAACGGCTTCGAATTCGATGCGCACGGCCTTGCCGCGCCACGATGCCGGGACGTCGAACTGGCGTTCGTAGACGGCCGGGCCATAGTGTTCGGTGAGGTCCTGCTCCACCTGCCAGGTGTGCGGGACTTCGACCTTGCGGAACTCCTTCTGCCCCTCGACGCGGAAGCGCCAGACGCCGTTCAGCGGCAGGGTCTCCTGAACGCCCATGGACGCGCCGGCGGGCGCGGGAGCCGCATTGAGCGGGGCCAGTCCGGCGGCTGCCGATCCCAGGAACGATCTTCTATACATCATCGAATCGCCTCCTCTTCAAGGTCGGTCAGGATGTTCCACAACCGGGCCTCGCGGCCGCGGTTTTCCCGCAACCAGCGTTTGCTGCCCTCGGCCATGCCTTGCTGGCAAAGGGTATCCTCAGTTTCCAGACGGTATTCAAACAGCTTCTCTTCGATTTCGGCGAGGATGGCCAGGCGCTCTTCATTGCCGTAGTTGCGGGCGCCGAGCTGCTGGGCCATGGAGACGACGAATCCGAGCCGGTTCTGTTTCTGGCGACGGCGAGCCTCTTTGATGGCCCAGTTCCAGTCGAGGTCGTAGTATTCGAGGGCGAGCCAGGGCAGGGCGCGGAGGATGCGAGGTTCAAGATCCTCACAGGCGATGGCGGCGAGCAGGACGACGGCCGGGTCCTGGCGCGGCATGGGTTCTTCGTCGAAATCCAGGCGCAACTGGCCGACAAAAGGGCACCCCAGACCCATCAGGGCTTCTTCGATTGCCGCAGCCCTGCTCTTGCCCTTGCGTCCAGCCATGAACTCTCTACTTTACATCCTTGAGGCCGGAACAGAAAACGGATGCCCGGTTCGTCAGACCAAATCCGGCAAAGCGCCCTCGCCGCTCGGCGAAGGCGACGGCGATTTGGGCGGAGGCTGGACGATGAGTAGACAGTTGGGAGGCGGGCAATGCTCATCGAATATTCAGATTGACAGCCGGTGGCGACTAGCATCATCATGTCCACAATACAGACGGGCATCGCCGGTCATGGCTACATCAATCGTGCTCTCGGCGGGACAGATGTCATCATCGGGAAACTGAATCCGGGAGGCCGCCAGCCGAAGTCCCGCAGAGGCTACAGCCGGCCGCGAACCGGGTCGCCGCGGCAGGCCGGTTCCTGCTTTCTGACCAGATGCGGACCTGGTGCGCGGCTCTGGATTCTTCGCGGAAGAAGGAGGAAACAAATAGTGGATCGACTCAGGGTAGACTACAGCCGGATTGTCCGGCTGGATGTGAGCAGACTGAAACGCCAGCTGCCATCGAAAGGGCCGCCCCGGAGCGCACTTGGAACCATCGAAAGGCCGTTGATCACCACGGCCATAGGGGCGGCCGCCAGGGTCTCCTCGACCGGCAAGCTGCTGAAGGAAGTTGTGGACATTGCCGAGGCAGGCCGCGGGATTTTGGTGTCATTCACCGGCAGGTCCGGCCCGATGCTCGCTGCGCCGCCGAGCACCTCGGTGATCACGGTGGGCGTGGGGGCGTCGTCGTCGGCGTTCATGGTGGTCGGCGTCTCGTTTGGCTACGGGCTTTACGGCTCCAATAGCCCTGAGTTGGGAGCGTATACGAGCGCTGGAGGGGGCATCTGGACCAACGCGGGCATCTCAGGCGGATTTCAGCTTACCTACGTTTTCGGGCCTCCGTCAGCGTTCGGCGGATTGAGTTGGAGTGTCGGGGTGAGTTGCGATATGCCCGGGATCGGCGCCGGCATCAGCGGGGCGCTGCTGTTCGGCGCGAGCGGCCCGCCGTACCAGTTCCTGGGCTACTGCGTTGGCGTGGGCGCCGGGATCTCCGTTCTTCCGGCTGACATCTCGTTCCAGGTTTCGAACACAGATCTGGTCCCATTAGTCAGATGACGCAGCCCTCGATGCAGCCATGCCGCCTCATGGGCGGAAAACGCGCCGCCGGAACTGCGTATAATAAAGCGTTTTCGCATGGCCATCGACTGGTTTCCACTCTGGCTCAGCCTGCGGGTCGCCGCGCTCTCAACCGCGGTGGCGCTGCTGCTGGGGCTGTGGCTGGCGTGGCTGCTGGCGCGGCGTCCGTTCCGCGGACGCGACGTGGTCTCCGCGGCGGTGACGCTGCCGCTGGTGCTGCCGCCGACGGTGCTTGGCTACTACCTGCTGGTGCTGCTGGGCCGCAACAGCCCGCTGGGTGAATTCTACGAATGGGTGTTCGGCCAGCCTCTGGTGTTCACCTGGCAGGCGGCGGTGGTGGCGGCGCTGCTGCATTCGGCCCCATTGCTGATTCAATCGGCGCGGGCGGCGCTGGAGACCGTTGACGCTTCGTTTGAACGGGCGGCGCGGACGCTGGGCGCATCGGAATGGAAGGTGTTCTGGCGCGTGTCTCTGCCGCTGGCCTGGAAGCCGGTGCTGGCGGCGACGGCATTGGCCTTTGCCCGTTCGCTGGGCGATTTCGGCATCACCATCATGGTGGCCGGCAACATCCCGGGGCGCACGCAGACGCTTTCGGTGGCCATCTACGACGCCGTCGAAGCCGGTGACGGCGCGCTGGCCCGCACGCTGGTGCTGGTGATCAGCGCAATTGCGCTGGCGATCCTCTGGTTTGCCAACCGGCTGGCCCGGACCACGTTCACCTTCACCTCCGGGCAGGCGCAGAGATGATCGACGCCCGCATCCGCAAGCGCTTCCCGGCGAGCAAGGACTCGACAGCGTTTGAACTCGACATCCACCTGAAAGCCTCCTCGCCGGTCACCGTGCTGTTCGGGCCTTCGGGTTCAGGCAAGACGCTGACGCTCGACGCCATCGCCGGCTTCATCACGCCCGACGAGGGGCGCATCACAGTAGGCGATGCGCTGTTGTTCGATGTTGCCGCGCGGGTGTCGCTAACGCCGCAGGACCGCCGCTGCGGCTATGTTTTCCAGAACTACGCGCTGTTCCCGCACATGACGCTGAAGGAGAACCTGGCGTTCGCCGCCGACCGGTTGCCGCGCGCCGAGCGCCGGGGAAGGATCGCCGGGATGCTCGACCAGTTCCACCTCGGCGAGGTGAGCGGACGTAAGCCGCACGAGCTTTCCGGCGGCCAGAAGCAGCGCGCCTCCATTGCCAGGGCGCTGCTGGGAAACCCGCGCATCCTGCTGCTGGACGAGCCGGCGCGCGGCCTGGATCCGGCGCTGCGCGCCGAGCTCTATGTCGTGCTGAACCAGGTGCTGGAGACCTTCAAGGTGCCGGTGCTGCTGGTGACGCACGATCTGGAGGAGTGTTTCGAACTCGGCGACCAGATGGTGGTTGTCGATAATGGGCGCATCGTTCAGGCAGGCCAGCCGGCCGAGATCCTGGACGCACCAGCCAACCCGGCCGTGGCGCGGCTGCTGGACCGGCATAACCTGATCGCCGCCGAGATCGCTGCGCTGGACCCGGCGCGCCAGTTGAGCCGTCTGGTCTGCTTGCCAGGCTCTGGCGAGAGTTTCGAGATCCTGGGACCGTATCTGCCCGGCCACCTGCTGGGCGCGCGCGTGACCTTTGCCATCCGCACAGACCGTCTGCTGGCGTCGCCCGCGTCGCAGGCATCCGACGGAGCTGTGCCGCTGCAGCTTGCGCAGGTGTCGCTGCGGCCGCAGACGGCGCGGCTGCTGTTCGCGAACGGACTGATGGCCGAGATGCCGCTTCGCGCCTACGAATCCCATCGCCATAATAAGAACTGGACGGTGAGATTCCCGCCCGAAGCGATCCGGCTGATGAAACCATGATGACCTTCGACGAATACGTTGACCTGGCCGCGGCGGCGCACGGCCATATCTGCGCCGGGCAGATCCTGGGCATCCGGCTGGCAGTGCATGGACTAGCGCTGCTGGGGCTTGACGACCCGACAGGCGCGCACCGCAAACGCCTGGTGACCTATGTCGAAATCGACCGCTGCGCCACCGACGCCATCGGCGTGGTGACCGGCTGCCGGCTGGGCAAACGGTCGCTGAAGTTCATGGACTTCGGCAAGATGGCGGCCACGTTCTGCGACCTGGAAGCGGGCAGGGCCGTGCGCGTGGCGGCGCTGGAATCTTCGAAGCAGCGGGCGCGGGAGCTGTATCCGGAGATCGAATCGAAGAACGAGCAACAGATGCGGGCGTACCGGGATCTGCCGGATGCCGAGCTGTTCGCGCACGAGTGGGTTACGGTGGAAGTAGGTGCTCAGGACCTGCCGGGGTTTAAGGGTCCGCGGGTGGTCTGCGCGTCGTGTGGCGAGGGCATCAGTTTCCAGCGGGAAGCAACGATCGGGGAACTGACGCTGTGCCGAGGTTGCGCCGGGCAGGCGTACTACAAACCATTGATGAAGTGAAACGCTGCTGGATCACGAACCGGACCCTGTTTGCGTCGATCGACGAGATGCTGGCCTGCGCCACGCGGGCCTGCGCGATGGGCGTGGAGATGATCCAGGTGCGCGAGAAGGATCTGGCTGCGGGTGAACTTTGCGAACTGGTCCACAGGTTGCTGACTGTGTGCCCGCGGACGCGTATCATTGTCAATTCGCGGCTGGATGTGGCTCTGGCGGTCGCCGCGCACGGCGTGCATTTGCCAGGCTCCTCGCCGGCGCCTTCGGCGTTGAGGGCGATCTGTCCTCCGGGATTCCTGATCGGCGAGTCGTGCCATTCGATTGATGAACTCAGAGCGGCCGAGCGCGAGGGCGCCGATTACGCGATGTTGTCGCCGGTGTTCGCGCCGATATCGAAGGCTTCGGTGCTGCCGCCGCTGGGATTGAAGGCTTTGCGCGAAGCGTGCGCGGCGGTCACGATTCCGGTGTATGCGCTGGGCGGCATCACGGAGGCGAACTCGGCGGCTTGCGTCGAGGCGGGCGCGGCGGGGGTGGCGGGCATCAGCCTGTTTGGCTGCTGAGCACGGCGCGACACTGGTCTGCTGCTAACATGATCTGTTGGTCAACGACGCCAAAGCTCCGAACGAATGGGACGTGCTGGCCGGAGAAGCGTTCAATGCGGTCTGGCGGGCGCATGCCGACGCGGTGAACCGTGCGCTGCTGGGGCGCTGGCTGGGCCGGAGCCGGGCGGGCCGGATTCTGAAGACCGACGCATTCGACGAAGCCATGGGCGACGGAGCGCTGGAGCCGTTGGACTACGCCACGGGCATGGCAGTCGCCGTCGATGTCGCGCACTCGCTGTTGAAGGCCGCGGCAGTGCGGCATCCGGCTTTGCAGGTGGTCTGCGCCGACGCACGAAGCCTGCCGGTGAGACCCGGCTCGATGGATTGCGCCATCAGCCTGTCGACGCTCGACCACTTCGATTCGACGTCAGACATTGGCCTGGCGCTGGGCGAACTGGCGAGGGCGCTGAAGCCGGGGGCGGCGCTGGTGGTGACGCTGGACAATCCGCAGAACCCGGTTGTTGGCTTGCGCAACGTGTTGCCGCAGAGCCCGCTGCGGGCCACCGGGTTGCTGGCCTATCAGGTGGGTGCGACGCTGGACGAGGCCCGGCTGAAGCGAGCCCTGGCCGTGGCGGGCTTTCAAGTGGACGGCTCGGCGTTCATCCTGCATTGCCCGAGGGTGCTGGCCGTGCCGGTGTCGAATCTGATTGCGAGGCACGCGCCCAGGCTGCGGAAGCGCTGGCTTGGGTTTCTTATGGCGTGGGAAGGGCTTGGCCGCTCGCCGCTGGCGCGGCGAACGGGACATTTTGTCGCGGTGCTGGCGCGCAAGCCGTATTGAGATCCGCAACTCCTTTGCAGGTGTGAAACCTGTTAAGTTGGGATTGCCGGGAGGTTCTTATGAACAAAGCAAAAAGCATCGAACTACTGAACATCGCCGTGGCCGACGAGCTGCAGGCCGTCCACCAATACATGTACTTTCATTTCCACCTGGACGACCAGGGGTTGGGCCCGCTGTCGATCATGTTCAAGCGCATCGCGATTGAAGAGATGGGCCATGTCGAGAAGCTGGCCGAGCGCATCCTTTTTCTGAAGGGCGACGTGAAGATGGGTGTCGCCGGGCCGGTGGAGTTGATCCAGGATCCGGAGCAGATGCTGGCCAAGGCATCGGCGATGGAAGAGCAGAGCGCGAGGGACTATAACGCCGCCGCCAATGAGTGTTCGGCGAATGCCGATTCGGTGTCCAAGCAGATCTTCGAACTGCTGGTGCAGGACGAGGAACGGCACTTCGACATGTTCGACAAGCAGGCCGAGAACATCAAGCGGTTCGGGCCGAGCTATCTGGCGTTGCAGTCATTCACGCAGGCGCCGGAGCCGGGCGGGCCGGCGGGCGCATAGGGCGGAAGCTGGATTTGGCGGCGCGGGGCCCGGATGGCCGGGTGGGTCCGCGCCGCCTTCGACTTGATGATCGAAGGCATTCCATCACGGCAGGCGGGCGAGCCGGGTGAGCCGGAAGCGCCGCTGCACCCGGCAGGGCGCTCGGCGTGTTTTGTCTGCGGCGACGACAATCCGTCGGGAATGAAGTTGAAGTTCCGCGTCACGGCAGAGGGTGAATCCGAGGCCGAATGGACGCCTGTGCCGGCCTGGGAAGGCTATCCGGGGTTGATCCACGGCGGGCTGATCAGCACGGTGCTGGACGAAGCGATGTCGAAGGCCGTGGCGAGCACTCAGGTGCGGACACTCACGGCCGAGATGCGGGTGCGGTACCGGCGGATGGTGGAGACGGGCGGGCGGTTTGTGATCCGCGGCAAGGTGACCGAGCGGGGCCGGAGGATGATCCGGGCCGAGGCCTGGCTTGAATCCGACAAAGGCGTGGAGCACGCCCGCGCCTGGGGCAGCTTCATCCCAGCGCCGGACGGGAAACGCTAGGAGTCCAGCCAGCCGCCGAAATATTCCTTATGCGCATCGCACTTGCAGCGCTCGTTCATGGGGCTTGCGCAGCGGCCGATCAAGGCGATTCTCCTGTCGCCCTCTTCCCTCGCCAGGGGCCCGCAATCGCGCTGGGTTTCAGGACCGCAGAAGACGTCCCTGTACATCCTGAACGAGTAGGCCTGGCACGCTGGGCACCAATAATAGATGTCCGTGCATTCATCTCCCATGACGCGGCCGGAGATGCCCGCGACACGCTCCGACTTGTCGAATTCTTTCCCGCAGACCGTGCAGTTCATCTTTGCCAGCCTTGGTCCAGCCCGCCCTAGCCGCTCAGGCCGACCCGGTTCAGCCGCAGAATCAGAATCACAAGGCTCCCAATCAGGATGCAGGACGAAAGCACGATACCCACGATGTAGGCGACCGTCTTCGCCGTGTTCGGACGCATGAATGCTACGGCCTCCGAGCCCTGTTCCGTTCCGGTCTGCCGAAGGCCCGTAGTGACGAGAACATAGCGCCCCGGACTGGGTATTTCAAAGGTGAGAAGCTCTACCCGCACATCCGAGATGCCGCTGGTGCGCTTTCTCATCAGCGAGGGGCGGTCCGGGATCCGCTGGCCGCCTAATCCATAGAGTTCGAAGTTGAGGCTGGCGAAGCGCGTAGTAAATCGCTTGCCTTCCATGTTCAAGGCCACCCGGCCCGGTTCGGAGAATTCGATCTCCTGCCTTTCCCGGAGCGGAACGCGGAACATGAAAGATCCTTTGGTCAGGGCGATCAACCCCGAGATCAGAATCCATAGAGCGAATCCGGAAGCGAGGATCAACGGGATGCCGATCCAGGTCCAGGACTTGTAGACTCCCAACATAACTGGCTGGTTCATCGTACTGCCCCCCTGATTCGTTTGGTTAGATCGATGAGATAGTCCCATTCTTCTTTCGACTGCGTCCAGGAACTCGAGACGAGAATCGCGCCGTTGGCGATCTCCACGTTGACATACCAGCCAGGGCCGGATGAGTGGCTCATCATCACCTTCTCAAGTTCGTGGCTGACGATCCGTACCGCCGTTCCTGGCACGTTTTCGGTAACCGTGAAAGCCTCTTGGAACTCCTCGCTTCCCACCTTTGCGAGGTCATCAATCAGCTTTTCCACCCCCGGGGTGCGGTTGAATATTTCAACCCTGCCGTCGAAGCGCATGCCGCCGGAGCGCGTGAAACAACCGAATCCGTTGCTGTCCTTCGAAGGCCGGTCCTTGGGGCGTCTGGTGTAGCGGAAGAAATAGACTGGCGATGGCGAGCGTTCAACAATCATGACGTTGCGGGGAAATGAATCGGAGGCAGGATCGAATGCAGCCAGCAGGCGGGTGAGTTGCTCGTCCGGCTTGACCGATACGGTCCATCCGTGCGCTGCGGAGTACTCGGCCACTTGCTGCCGCTCACGGATGCCCTGGCGGATGGCCAGGCCAAGTCCTCCGATGATCAGCAGCACGAAGACGGACATGATGATCACACTCGGATCGCTCATTCTGAGTGCACCTTTCTGGTTGAGTTTCATCGCCTTGCCTCGCTGGGACCTAAACCGTCCGTGCGGCGCACCGAGAACCAGATCTGGCAGTCGAAGGGCACTTTGTCGGACGGTCCGGCGCCGGCCGCTTTCAGACGGGGGAAGAATGGCAGGTCACTTGCCTTGAGCACGAGGACCTTCTCAACAGATGCGATCTCCAGTCGAAGTCCGGCGGCGTTGAATGCGGCCCGCAGTACGTCGTGGATGGCCGCGCTCTCAGCCAGCGTCTTCACCCAACCGTTGATATCACCGCCGCGAGGTCTGCCCGTGGCACGATTCCAGCCATCCGACCGCAGGGCGGCCACGGAGAGCCGCTCCGCCATGGTGGGGTCCCGGGCTTCATCGCCCAGCAGCCGGCCCCAACTCAGAGTCCGGAACTCCCGAGCACCGGCGTTGTGCTGCAATATCCGCTGAAGCAGAGCGGCGATCGCGGGCTTCGCTGCCGAGAGCGGGATTGAGCAATCAGAGCGGTGGCGGACAACGCCTCTGTTGGCAGGCGATTCGAAGACGGTCCAAGTGATTTCGCAGCCATCCACCGCCGATGTGAATCTGGTTTCGCCCGGGTTTGAAGACGGATCGACGACCACTCGCGGGCGGGCAGATGGATCCTGCGGCGCGCCTGGCAAGGCTGACAACAACAGCGGTACAACGACGAGGCTGAACAGCAGGTTCATACGGGCCCGCCTCGATGCCCGACTCATTATGCCAGCAGGCTGCGGCGACCACAATCGCTAACGGCGGGTCAGGTCTTTTTCAGAGAAGGCCATTCCGGCCTCCGCGATTCGCGCGCGGCGTGGACGCCTTCGGCGAAATCGGCCGAGCGCTGGGTGTGGGCGATCATGTCCGCGGCGAGGATGCCGGCCGTGGCCCAACTCATTTCACGCGACTGCTGGACAAAATCCAGGCCGCGGCGCAGGGTCTCCTGGCTTGAGACGGCGAGATTGTGAGCGATGGCGGTGGCGCGATCGTCCAGTTCAAACACCGGGGCGACTTCGTGGACCAGGCCGTAACTGAGGGCGTCCTGGACGCTAAAGACGCGACCTGTGAGCGAGAGTTCGACGGCGCGGCGTTCGCCGAGGGCGAGGGCGAAGGCGCGGTGGGTGGTGAAGGGCCAGAAGCCGTGGCGGATTTCAGTGAGGGCGAATTGCGTGCCTTGGGCGGCGACGACGACATGGGCGTTTGCGATGAGTCCGACGCCTGCGCCGAGGCAGGGGCCCTGAACGGCGGCGACGATGGGCTT
>JACZJQ010000121.1 GCA_014860455.1 Bryobacteraceae bacterium
AGTCAGAAGTATCTCGGTGGCGAGGCGGTTGTTGGCGAAGACGAGGGTTTGCTGGCCACGGGTGACAAGCTCGGTGGCGATGCGGCGGGTTTCGTTGAGGTAACCGCGGCGGATGCCGAGCTGGCGGTTGACCACCGGCGGATTATAGAAAACAAAGTACTTCTCTCCGGTGGGAGCGCCGTTTTTGTCGACCAGATGGAACTGCTCGCCGGTGAGGGATTCGGCGAGGGGGCGGGGGTTGGCGATGGTGGCCGAGCAGCAGACGAACTGAGGGGTGGAGCCGTAGAAGGCGCAGATGCGTTTGAGGCGGCGGATGAGATTGGCGAGGTGGGAGCCGTAGACGCCGCGGTAGTAGTGGAGTTCGTCGATGACGATGTAGCGGAGGTTTTCGAAGAGCTTGGCCCACTTGGTGTGGTGGGGGAGGATGCCGGTGTGGAGCATGTCGGGGTTGGTGAGGACGACATTTGCTCGTTCGCGGATCTGTTTGCGGGCGTCTGGGGGCGTATCTCCGTCATATGTAAAAGCACGGATGCCGGAGCCCATGGCTTCGACCATACCGTGGAATTCGTGGAGTTGATCCTCGGAGAGCGCCTTGGTGGGGAAGAGATACATGGCGCGGGCTTCGGGCTCGCGGAGGATGCGGTCGAGGACGGGGAGGTTGTAGCAGAGGGTTTTTCCGGAGGCTGTGGGGGTGACGACGACGACGTGGCGGCCCGCGCTAATCTGTTGATAGCATTCGGCTTGATGGGTGTAGAGGCGGGCGATTCCGCGTTCGTTGAGCACCTTGGCGAGACCGGCTGGAACGCCGGCCGGGATGTCCTCGAACTGGCCCTTGGTGGCGGGCTGGTGGCGGATGGCGCGAATGGGGGAGTCAGGCTCCTGCATGGAGGCCTGGAGGCGTGCGATGGCGGCGTCGAGGCCGGCACGGCGGGCCAGGCTGAGCGACTCAGACTTCTTGGGGTCGGGGAATTCGAGGGAGAGATTCACTGGTGGCCGCTTCGCCTTTTATTTGCTATGATTTTAGCTCAAAAGGCGCAGAAGGCGAGTGAAAAAGTTCAATTTCTGGTGCGGACAAACTCGTAGCGCTCGAGCGTGGCGGCGAAGGACTGGATTTCCTTGTCGTGACGGACCACCTTGCCCATGCAGCGTAGCCGGACTCCGCCGATGGCGCCGCCGGTGGGGAGGCTGATGTAGTATTCCACAGGCTGGCCGATCTCCAGAGGGACCTCGGGATTGGTGAAGAGGATACCTCCTGAGCTGACGTTTCGGGTTTCGCCCGGCACCGAAACATGTCTCATGCCAGCGCGGGTGAGTTCCACGGGTAGCCTGAGATCGAAGCGGCGCGACTTTCGCTGGTCCATTGTTAGCACGTCTCCAATCTAAGTGAAACTACTGAGGTGATTCAATAGCTCATAGTACTACCTGTCCGATCCCAGTACCACACAAATTCCCAGAAGTACCAGTACCCGAAGGAAGACCGGGCTTTTCGGAACTGCCCGCAGGGCGTGGACGTCTTGGAATAAGTAGTTGAAATCAAGGCAGTAAAGCCGTCAGGCAGGGGGCTTGCCGACGGATGTTAGACTGAGAGATTCCCCCTTGAGAAAAACGCTGGAAATCACGGCAGGCGTAGTCCTGGTCATCATTGGCCTGATTGGGGGGCTGATCCCGGTCCTGCAGGGCTGGATGTTCGGTATTCCGGGGCTGATCCTGCTGGCGAAGCATTTCAAGTGGGCGCGGCGGATTTTGGAGTGGGCGAAGTCGAAGATCGAGAGGGGCAAGGCGGGAGGTCCGGCTGGCGGCGGCAGCAATGCTTAAGAACATCTCGGTGCATGGGGCACGGACGCACAATTTAAAAGACGTCAGCGTGGAGATCCCGCGCAACACGTTGACGGTGATCACGGGGTTGAGCGGGTCGGGCAAATCGTCGCTGGCGTTTGACACGATCTACGCCGAGGGGCAGCGGCGGTATGTGGAGACATTGTCGCCGTATGCGAGGCAGTTCCTGGACCAGATGGAACGGCCGGATGTGGATTCGATCGACGGGTTGAGCCCGGCGATATCGATTGAGCAGAAGACGACGAACCGCAGTCCGCGGTCGACGGTGGGCACGATCACGGAAATCTACGACTACCTGAGGCTGTTATGGTCGTCGATTGGGGAGCCGCATTGCCCGAACTGCGGGACGCCGATCTCGAAGCAATCGACGCAGCAGATTCTGGAGCAGGTTCTCGAGTTGGGCATGGACGAGCGGGTGATGATTCTGGCGCCGGTGGTGCGAGGGCGGAAGGGCGAATACAAGAAGGAGCTGGAGAAGTTTGGGCGGACGGGTTTCGTGCGGGCTCGGATCGACGGGACGTTGCGGGGGCTGGACGAAGAGATCGTGCTGGACAAGCGGCGCAACCACACGATTGAGCTGGTTGTGGACCGGTTGCTGCTCAAAGCCGGCATGGAGAAGCGGGTGGAAGCGTCGATCGAGACGGCGACGAAGCTGGCCGGCGGGCTGGTGGCGGTGGCGGTGGTGAACGGCGCGGAGAAGCTGTATTCGCAGAAGCTGGCGTGTCCGGACTGCGGAGAGAGCGTACCGGAACTGGAGCCGCGGTCGTTTTCGTTCAACAGCCCGTATGGGGCGTGCGAAGAATGTCACGGGTTGGGATCGGCGTGGGCGTTTGATCCGGACAAGGTGATTGTGGACTCGTCGAAGCCGCTTTTTGATGGCGGGCTGGGGCCGGGCGGCAGTTCGTCGATGATGCAGCAGGCGGTGGCGGCGGGTGCGAAGAAGCTGAAAATCGGAATCGACAAACCGTTCGAAAAACTGACGGCAAAGCAACAGGCGACGCTGCTGGACGGCGCGGGGGATTTTCCGGGGATCATCGGGATGCTGAACCGGGCGTTCAGCGAGTATTCGGACGGCTACCGCGACTACCTGATGGAGTACATGTCGGCGACCGAATGCGGGGCCTGCAAAGGGAGGCGGCTGAAGAGGTCGAGCGCGGCGGTGAGGATGAAGGGGGTGACAATCGGCGAGTTCACGGGGATGTCGATCTCGAGGTCGCTGGAGACGGCGCGGGCGTGGACGCTGGCCGAGCGGGAGCGGCAGATTGCGGCGCGGGTGGTGGAAGAGGTGCGCAACCGGCTGGAGTTTCTGACGCGTGTGGGGCTGGAGTACCTGAGCCTGAGCCGGTCGTCGGCGACGTTATCCGGGGGCGAGGCGCAGAGGATCAGGCTGGCGACGCAGATCGGGTCGAAGCTGCGGGGCGTGTTGTATGTGCTGGACGAGCCGTCGATCGGATTGCATCCGAGGGATAACGGGCGGCTGCTGGATACGCTGGAGAGTCTGCGGGCGCTGGGCAATACGGTGCTGGTTGTCGAGCACGACGAGGAGACGATCGAGCGGGCCGATTTTGTGATCGATCTGGGTCCGGGCGCGGGACGGCTGGGCGGGGAGTTGGTGGCAAGTGGGACGCCGAAGCAGGTGGAGCGGGTGGAGAAGTCGTTGACGGGGCAGTATCTGCGGGGGGCGAGGAAAGTGGAGACGCCGGAGTTCCGGAGGCGGGGCAACGGCGGGCGGCTGCTGGTGAAGGGGGCGCGGGAGCACAACCTGAAGGGGATTGACGTCGAGTTCCCGTTGGGGACGCTGACGGTGGTGACGGGGGTAAGCGGGAGCGGGAAGTCGACGCTGGTGCACGATTTGTTGTACCGGGCGCTGGCGAAGGCGATTTACCGGTCGAAGGCGGCGCCGGGGGAGTGTGACGGGGTGGAGGGGCTGGATCTGATCGACAAGGTGGTGGAGATCGATCAAGCGCCGATCGGGCGGTCGCCGAGGTCGAATCCGGCGACGTACACGGGCGTGTTCACGCCAATCCGGGACTTGTATGCGATGCTGCCGGAGTCGCGGGAGCGGGGGTACAAGGCGGGGCGGTTCAGCTTCAACGTGAAGGGCGGGCGGTGTGAGGCGTGCCAGGGCGACGGGCTGAAACGGATTGAGATGAACTTCCTGCCGGACGTGTTTGTGCCATGCGATGTGTGCCGGGGGAAACGGTACAACTCAGAGACGCTGCAGGTGAAGTACAACGGCGTGTCGATATCGGCGCTGCTGGAGACGACGGTGGAAGACGCGGTGGAGTTGCTGGGCAACTTCCCGCATATCAAGCCGAAGCTGGCGACGCTGGTGGATGTCGGGCTGGGCTATCTTCACCTGGGGCAGCCGGCGACGACGCTGTCGGGCGGCGAGGCGCAGCGGATCAAGCTGGCCAAGGAGTTGAGCAAACGCCAGACGGGGCGGACGCTGTATATCCTGGACGAGCCGACGACGGGATTGCATTTCGAGGATGTGAGGAAGTTGCTGGATGTGTTGAACCGGCTGGTGGACCTGGGCAACACGGTGCTGGTGATCGAACATCAGATGGATGTGATCAAGTCAGCGGACTGGGTGATTGACCTTGGGCCGGAGGGCGGCGAGGGCGGAGGCGAGGTGGTGGTGGCGGGTCCGCCGGAGGATGTGGCGGCGTCGGGGAGAAGCCATACGGGGCGGGCGCTCGCGAGGGCGCTGGGACAAGGTAAAGTTGTTAGAGCGCAGTGAGTAAATATTCCTACATACCGCTGGATTTTGAGGGTCTCGCGACGATCCCGATAGCCGACCGCGGCGGCAAGGTGCAGATCGAGCACATGGGTGCGTCGCCGGAAGCGGGCGTGCGGATGGGACATTGGCTGGAAGGGCTGCCGAAGATATTGGCGGCGGATTCGCTGCGGGCGGTGGTGGCGGCGCTGATCGAGGCCAAGCGGAAGAAGCGGGCGATTCTGTGGGGCATGGGCGGGCACGTGATCAAGTGCGGGCTGGCGCCGGTGCTGACGCGGCTGATGGACATGGGGTATATCACCGGGCTGGTGATGAACGGGGCGGCGACGATTCACGACTTCGAGATCGGGATCGCGGGGGCGACGAGCGAGGATGTGGAGTCGGTGCTGCCGGACGGGCGGTTTGGGTCTGCCGAGGAGACAGGCCGAGAGATGAACGTGGCGATCCGCGAGGGCGCGGCGCGGGGCATCGGGATGGGCGAGGCGCTGGGCGAGGCAATTACGCGACTGGCGAAGCCGGAGTTTGCGGGGTCGTCTTTGCAGGTGCAGGCGTACAAGCGGAACGTGCCGGTGACAGTGCATGTGGCTGTTGGGACCGATACCCCGCATACGCATCCGGCGGCCGAGGGCGCGGCGATCGGGGCGGCGACGCATCATGATTTCAAGCTGTTCTGTTCGATTGCGAGGGAGTTGGACGGGGGCGGGGTGTATTTGAACGTGGGGTCGGCGGTGCTGCTGCCGGAGGTGTTTCTGAAGGCGGTGTCGGTGGTGAGGAACCTGGGGTACCCTCTGGGGAACTTCACGACGGTGAATTTCGATTTCCTGCAGCATTACAGGCCGAAGGCGAACGTGGTGGACAGGCCGCACGCGAAATCGGGAGGGAAGGGCTATTCGCTCACGGGGCATCATGAAATCATGATTCCGCTGCTGGCGGCGATCCTGGCCGATTTGGAAGTATGACGCCTGAAGCGGAGAACGTGGAAGCGGTGCGTCCCGCACCGGTGCAGCCTTATTGGGACTGGCTGGACGCGGCGATGTTCGCCGGGCTGGCGTTGCCGAGCCTGGCCGTGGCGATGCTGTTCAGTTGGATGCTGAAACAGGCGCTGCCGGGCGGGGGCAACGCGGCGCTGGTGGCGATGAGTTTCCAGTTCTCGTGGTACCTGGTGTGGTTTGCGGCGCTGTATTTCATGCTGAAGATGAAGTACGACGAGCCGTTCTGGCGGGGACTGGCATGGAAGGCGCCGTGGCCGGGCATGGGATGGACGCTGTTCGCCGGGCCGGCGCTGGCGGTGGTGATCATGATTGCGGGCGCGCTGATGCATACGCCCGAGGTGGACAATCCGATCCAGAAACTGCTGGTGGGGCGGTGGCCGACGCTGCTGGTGGGGCTGTTTGCGACGACATTCGGGCCGATGGCGGAGGAGTTGGGGTTCAGGGGATTTCTGCTGCCTCTGATGATGCGGACGTTTGGCACGGCGGGCGCTGTGGTGCTTTGCAGCGGGCTGTTTGTGGGGCTGCACGGGCCGCAGTATGGGTGGTCGTGGCAGCATCTGGTGCTGCTGTTGATGGCGTCGGTGGTGTTCTGTCTGATCCGGATATGGACAGGTTCGACGGCGGCGGCGACGCTGGTGCATGCGACATACAACCTGACGTTCTTCACGGGCTATTTACTACAGGAAAGGGACCGTTTGTTCTAATGGTCGAGACGATTCAATGGACGGCGCAGGGCGTGGTGATGATCGATCAGACACGGCTGCCGAGAGTGGAAGAGTACGTCACATGCACGACGTATGAGGAAGTGGCCAAGGCCATCGTGACGATGGTGATCCGGGGCGCGCCGGCGATTGGCGTGGCGGCGGCGATGGGCGTGGCACTGGGCGTAAAACAGGCCAGGCCCGAGACGCTGGACGCCGAGTTTGAGAAGATCTGCGACACTCTGGCCGGGACGCGGCCGACGGCGGTGAACCTGTTTTGGGCGATCGACCGGATGAAGCGGCTGTACGCGGCGGTGAAGGGCCAGGGGATCGAGGCGGTGAGAGCGGCGATGGAAGCCGAGGCGGTGAAGGTGTATGAGGAGGACATCGCCATCAACAAGGCGATGGGCGCCAACGGCGCGCCGTTGGTGCCGGACGGCAAGACGGTGCTGACGCACTGCAACGCGGGGGCGCTGGCGACGGCCGGATATGGCACGGCGCTGGGCGTGATCAGGGCTGCGGTGGCTGCGGGCAAGAAGATTGACGTCTATGCCGACGAGACGCGGCCGTTTTTGCAGGGTGCGCGGCTGACGGCGTGGGAGTTGATGCAGGACGGGATTCCGACCAAGCTGATCACCGACAACATGGCCGGGCATTTCCTGAAGAGCGGGCGGATCGGCTGCGTGATTGTGGGCGCGGACCGGATTGCGCGCAACGGCGACGTGGCGAACAAGGTGGGCACCTACGGCGTGGCGGTGCTGGCAAAAGAGAATGGCGTGCCGTTCTATGTGGCGGCGCCGATATCGACACTGGACCTGACGCTGGATTCGGGCGACCAGATTCCGATTGAGCAGAGGCCGGCGAAGGAAGTGACCGAGGTATTTGGCGTGCCGGTGGCGCCGGAGAATGTCGAGGTGGAGAACCCGGCGTTTGACGTGACGCCGGCGAGGTACGTGACGGCGATCATCACGGAGAAGGGCGTAGCGAGGGCTCCGTATGAGGAGTCTCTGCCGGCGCTGGCGAAGTGATGGGCGGGGCCGGGGCTTGTATAATGATGAGCCAGCGGGCTACCCGTCAGTAAGAGGATGAAAGGATTCCAAGAATGACCGCTCTCAACGTGAAACTCTATCGCTCGAACCTGTCCATTGTGGAGGAAGGCGCAGCGGGATCAGTGCAGGCCGCGGCTGAAGCCGGCGGCGGAGTGCTGCGGTGTTTCCCGAGCTTTGTAGGCCGCAAGTTCTGCCTGCCGGGCAAGAACCTGGAACTGGTGGACGCGGATTATTTTCCGGAAGGGCCGAGCGGCTGGGCGATCGATGAACGGTGGAACGGCAGCGCGATTCTGGCCGATACGGGCAATGGGATCCACGGCGAAGGGCTGTGCCACTTCCACCATCCGGATGGGTATCTGATTCCGATGGATGCGGCGGTGCATGGCGCGCCGGAGTTCATGGTGGGTCCGCTGTACAGGACGCTGGGCGGGACGGGTTTCTACAACAAAGAGTTCGACAACCTGTATCCGCTGGGTCACCACATGCACCCGTGGAAGCCGGAAGCGTACAACTTCAACCCGTGGCGGAACAAGCGGTATAACAACGACTGCCACACGTCGGTGGGTCTGCTGGACTATGTCGACGAAGAGATGATGGCGGATTTCGTCCGCGACTTCATCGCCGGCAAGGACAACCACATCCGCAGCCACGCGCGGAACTTCCTGGTGCGGATGGGCACGGGGTTCTTCACTCCGACGCGGATTCTGCATGGACCGGCGGCGGTGAACACGGAAGAGCCGCAACGCGACCGCGACGATTTCCGCTTCTATCAGAGCCACGTACTGTGTCCGGACGGCGAGGTGTTCCTGGGCCAGGAGTTGCTGTTCAGGCATCTGCCGGAGGGGATCGAAGGCGAGGACCGGGTGGAGCGGCTGGTGTCGGATATCGACATGGCCAGGAACCTGGATCCGTACATCGTGGAGAAGCACCTGCTGATGCCGGAGGTGGATGAAGAGGCGAGCCAGGGCGGGTTCCACGACGAGTGGCGGGTGTATGGCAAGCCGAACGGCGATGAGTTGTTCAGCTTGAAGCAGTTTGAGCTGGCACCCAAATCCGAGGTGGTTCTGACCGGGCCGGCGGCGCTGTGCATCATCCACTTCAGCCATGGGCAAGGGATGCTGGGTCCACATAAGGTGGAAGTGAAGTCGGGCATCCGGCTGGGCGAACCGCTGGATGACGAGTTCGTGATTCCGTATGCGTCGGCGAAGACGGGCCAGGGCGTGCGACTGGTGAACACGAGCGAGACCGAACCGCTGGTTGGGACGCGGTGCTGGGGTCCTGAGGCGTGGGGCCACAAGCTGCCGAAGGCTCCGTTCGAGACCTGGCTGGGCTGAGCAATCGCGGCCTGGAAGATTGGGGGGGTGGTAGGACCTGCGCGACTCGAACCTGCGACCCTCTGCTTAGAGGGTTCCTTTGGCCGCATAACTCAGCAATATTCGATTGGCCTAAGCTACTCATAATACGTCACTTGGTTCTCTCTCGTGGTAAGCTGAGTTCAGTCCAGCTTGGGTGAGTTTTGGCGCAAGTGGCACGCAAGCGGCACACAAAATCAGGCCCTCGAAACTCGCAGTTTGGAACTCGCGCGGGGAGTGATCCGCTCAACCCGACTGACAGCCTCCAGTTGGCCATAGCGCGCTTTCAAGACAACCTGGCCACGTTGACTGGCCGCGTCCGGGCCGTCGTGAACACATTAGACGAGATTAATCGTCTGGCCGATCGGAAGGCCAAGCTCGAACTGCGGATCACCAACCCGCCCGCCTCATTCGATGAGGATCAGAAAGTGCGCAAACGGCGCGACCGGCTTCAAGCTCGGATCGACAGGCTCTACGGCCCGATACCGCAAGTCCAGGCTGATCTTCACCAGTCGCGGTCATCGTTGCGGAAGTTTCTTGCCACGCTACCCATCGGTAATCCCCGCTCGACGATGCTCCGCGAGGAAATTGAACGCCTGCCCTGGCCTACCCCGCCTGGATTCAACCAACCCCGCTGAGGCCCGCTCTTGAAAACCTCTACCTGATCAGACAGCGACTCGATGAATTGCATCAAGAGCTCTGGCCCGGACTCGAGGCCAGGCGCGTAGACACTGCGGAAGACAGCAAGTCGGGCATCGCGACAGCCTCGTTCGATGGCGGCCCAGGGGCCGAGGCAGAGGACGGCGAAGTCATGACCCTCGCGCAGGTCGCGGAATTCATGAAAGTCAGCTACCAGCGCGCCGCAGAACTCGTCCGGCGCCGGGTTTTCCCTGGATTCCACCTGGGACGCCAGGTCCGCGTACGCCGGGGAGACCTGCTCGATTTCATGGCGCGTGGGACCAGAATCTCCTGACCTTGCATGTAGCCTTCGGATTTCCACTTCAAACGCGGCGTGGTCGACCGCTCTACGAATTCCGGTGAACCGAATTCCGTGGGTGATTCCTCGATCGAGGCGCCTGGCCCTCATCGCAACCAAGATCTTGCCTCCTTCGCGATTCTCGCCCCGAGCCTGCTTTGGGGGACGTGGGATTGCCCCCGTTCCCGGGCGGGTTCTCCTCCCCGCCCAGATCAGCCCAAGAATGCCCTGGAGGGCTTATTCCGCCTCAAGGGCGGCGGTTCTGGAGTCGAAGACTGCCTCGGCCCTCGGAAAAGCGACTCTTGCGAGAGGTCGGGGCGGAGCGGGCGGGTCCGGCTTGGCCGGGATCCGACTGCCCAGTCCACAGGCAGGTTCCGAGTTTTGCATATCCCCGCCGAAAAAAGAGTTGCTATTCGGCAGGGGATGCCGCATAGCGGCCGCGAGACATACTTCTATACGAATACTATATTTATATTCACCCGATGCACCATTTTTCCAAGCCTCCTGCCGTGAGCGAAGCGCTACGCCAGCGGCTTGCCCGCAAACGACTTAACTTCCACCAGATCAATTACATCGCGAGGACTATACATGCCATCGAGAGGGCTAAACGACCCTTGGCAATATTGCCGGAAGGCACTCTCCTGAAATGGGGTTTAACGCCGCAAATTGCCGAGTGTGATCGGCGACAATTAGAACTCCCGGCCGTATTGCCTCACGAGAATATGTTACCGGAGCTCAGATGTCGTTGGTGAGGTTGTTCCATCGGGTCGCGAAAGTTTGCTCTGGACGCCGAGGCGGTGGGAGCTTATGCTGGTGCTACCCAAGCGGAGGATAGGGCTCTCCAGGGATGGAACCTGAGCGCCGACTTGGGTGCGAGCATGATTGGGGCGGCCAACGAGCCGCCCCGTCTGCAATCAATGCTCGCTCAGCAATGCGCCAAATCCCGGGGGATTGGGGGCAGAGCTCCCATTAAGAAGTGACCACTTCCTATATCTCGGTCACGGCGGGTGCCGCGCAAAAAACGGGGCACAGTCTCCGAGGCGGCATTGATGCTCGACGTGATGGAGCGTTGCCCTGATTGGGCTGTAATCGTTGCCCTCGTTGGCTTTGGGCAAGAGATCCACCAAGGCGAGGCCGGCTTACAGGAATGGGGGGTGACGCTCCACAACAGAGCTGAGAAGTGGTCGGTTTCCGCATCACCACTCGTTTTGGATCTTCACAGCGATGCTGGGGCGGTCCGCCTCTTCAATATCGAATCGCCCGAAGGGATGGTGGTGCAAAAGGAAGCTCGTCTTCACCTTGCGACAAGCATCAGAAGCCCTCGCGCGCTCATGATAAGCGATTGGGTGGAGGCGGTGCTCCACGGCGACAGCGACCGTGCTCGCAGACTCTTCCAGCAACCGCTGGAGTTCCCTGTCAAGCACACCAGAGACCGGGAGAGAGCGCGCGCCTGGCTGCGAACGCACGCGGACCATTCGCCGTACCCAGGTAATTGCGGTTTGGTGTCCAGTTCGGGTGGACTCCGCCTGCGGGCGTATGGGCTTGAGGTATCTCCCGCCTTCCGGCATGGATTTCCCTACGAAGAGTGGTTCCTCGCCAAGCCCGGGGATACGCGTTCCGCTCCAATGCTTGAGGTTGCGGCCACGGAGTTCGAGTGTCAAGGACTCGAACTCGATTGGGTTGGCGTCACGTGGGGGGGCGACCTCATTTTCGATGCCACGGAATGGCGAACAAGGCGTTTCGCTGGCACAAAGTGGTTGAATGTGGGGACTGAGGTGGGGCGCCGCTTCATTCTGAACGAGTATCGCGTCATCCTCACCCGCGCGCGACGGGGGATGATCCTCTGGATCCCGCCAGGATCGGCAGCGGACAATACCCTTGCCGCCAGGCACTTTGACACGACCGCTGACTACCTGAGCGCATGTGGTGTTCCCCTTCTCTGATCTGCTAGGCCAGCGGACGCAACGGGCACAGCACCCACGCGGTTTGCCGGCGGCCTGATGTCATGAACCATTGAAGCAAGAGGTCCCGGTTCATCGGCTTGCATGTGTCTGTTTCGATAGTGTTGCGTTTGGTTCGATTGGATGATATCATTGGATCGGAGGCTAGCAATCATGCCGCACGAACCTGTCGCACTGCCGGAGTCGGAGGAAGTTCAGATCCGAGAACTGAATCGAATGCTCCAACTCGGCTCGCCCGCTTTGGTCGGGACTGATGGGGAGCGGATGGAACTGCCGAAAGCCGTATTCCGCTTGCTCAAAGACATCGCGCGCAACATGCAGTTGGGCCGGGCGATTGTTCTGGTTCCAGAGAACCAGCAATTGACGACCCAGCGGGCTGCCGACCTCCTCGGTGTCTCCCGGCCTCACCTGATCAAACTGCTTGAGGCCGGCGAGTTGCCGTATCACAAAACCGGCAGCCACAGGCGCATCTACCTCAAAGACCTCGCCTCTTATCAGAAGCGCCGCGACGCCGAGAGGAGGGCAGCGCTTGACAGCATCGCAAAGGAAGCCTTTGAGTCCGGCTTGTACGATCGCACTGGCATACCCGAAGGCGGCGAAGACGAATGAGGGCGGACTACCGGGTCGTCCTCGACGCATGCGTGCTCATCCCGATGCCACTGGCCGATACGCTGCTGCGCATGGCGGAAGCGCCACGGCTCTATCTGCCGAAGTGGTCGCAAACGATCATGGACGAGGTAACGCGGAATCTTATCGTGAAGTGGGGAATGGCGCCCGAGAAGGCTCGCCGTCGCGAGGAGGAACTGCGCCGACATTTCCCGGAGGTGTGGGCCGAGGGCTTCGAGCCGATCATCGACGCGATGACGAATGATCCCGGAGACCGCCATGTCCTGGCCGCGGCGGTTCGCTCCCACTCCGAACTGATCGTCACCTACAACCGCCGCCACTTCCCGGCGGCTGCCTTGCAGCCCTGGGAGATTGATGTGCAGGGGCCGTCCAAGTTCATGCGAGGACTCTACGACCTCGACGCCGGCCTCGTTGTGGGCAAGCTACATGAACAGGCCGCAAAGATCCAAGTCCCCCCTGCCTCGTCTCCTGCGCAGCCTCGTCAACAATGTTCCGGGTTTCGTCGACTACTTCTGCGAGGAACAAGGCATCGACCTTGCCAGCGAGACTCAAGGCGCATCTTCGTAAGCACGAAGTGACCCGAGGTGGGATTCCGGCTCAAGGTCACCTTCAACAGGCCTCCCCCGGTAAAGGGCGCAGTTCGATCCAAGCTACAGGCAATGCGCGTGGGGTCATCACACGCATATATAGGCCGATCCGTTTTTCGTCTCCTGTTTCGCGAACTGAGTTTTCACAACTGTCGGCGTAGAGTCGCGTGCGCGCGAGGCCAGACGGATCGCCGGTGGCGGTTTTCAGGTCCGGACCAGGTCCAAAAGTCATTCTTCTCTTCGCCACGCTTAGGTCCAATTTAGGTCCAACACCGTTTGGCTAAGTCTTTTGTTTTCATCGACAACTGTCTGTAAGTGATTGATTTAATTGGCTTGGGGTGCAAGAGGTCCCGGGTTCAAATCCCGGCGGCCCGACCAAACGTTTCAAAGACTTACAGCCCTCCCCTCCTCCAGAACCCCACTTTTAGGTCCAAGTTTAGGTCCAAAACCACTTCGTCCAGCCATGTGGTCATGGGGGTCATGGCCACTTCGACGACCCCACTCCTATCTTGTTGATGCTCCATGGCTTGGTGCCCATGGTAGCCATGGGGTCGTGTTTTGGAGATTCTTCGTGTTGCGAAACAGGAGACGAAAAACGTCCAAGCCTATATAAGAGCCCAATCCCCCCACGTCCCCACACCTCGATTCCAGCCGTCTTGGCGCTTCAGTTCGATGTGGTTATGACACTCGGGAGTCGTGGGGGTCATGGCCTGTTCGATGACCCCAGACCTATCTCGTTGAAGCCCAACGGCTTGGTAGCCATGGTACCCATGGGGGCGTTTTTTGAAGATTCTTCGTATTGCGAAACAGGAGACGAAAAACGCCCAAGCCTATATAAGCGCCCCAATCCCCCCATCGCCCCACACCGATGGAGACAGCCCAAAGCTGGTTCTACTTCGGCTCCTCACCGGGGTGGATCTGCCATGGACACCGTGTTGACGCATAATGTGAGTGAGAGTTGAGATTATGACGATTGCTGCTGGCATCGAGTTGCCCGAGGCCGAGATTGCTGACATTTGCCGCCGCCATCAGGTCAGGGAGTTATCCCTGTTCGGCTCGGCTGCCCGCGGCGAGATGCGGCCGGACAGCGACGTCGACTTTTTGGTCGATTTCCTGCCTGGCGCGCGGCCTGGGCTGTTGGGCGTTTCGGCAATGATGCGTGAGCTCTCGGCACTGCTCGGTCGCCATGTCGATCTGGCAGTGAAGCCCGCATTGAAACCACTCATCCGGCCCGGCGTGCTGGCTGAGGCCAAACTGATCTATGCGGCGTGATCAGCAGCGTCTAAACGACATCCTGGAAGCGCTGGACTGGATTACAGCAGCGATCGCCGGACGGACGGAGGCGGAGTTCCTGGACGACGAGACGCTCTGCTACGCGGTCGCCCAAAAGTTGACGATCATCGGCGAAGCAGTCGCGCGGCTAAGTCAGGATCTCAGGGCGCGGCATAACTCAGTTCCGTGGCCGGACATTGTAGGGCTGCGGAACATTCTCGTTCATGAGTACTTCGGCATCTATTGGCCGCTTGTCTGGCAGACGGCCTCAGACCACGTGCCGGTCCTACGTGAGCAAGTTTCGGAGATCCTGCGCTCCGAGCCGTCTGAATAAGCTCTTCGCCCAATTTCGACTCTGCGGCAGAAAAACAATTGACAGCGATTCTGTTCGATGTGAGAATCGTGTCAGGCGCGGTCACACGCGGCTCCCCAATGGAGTGCCGGGACACTCCACAAAAACTCCTTCCCGCATCCGCCCCGGGCGAAGTGTATCCACACAGCCAATAAGCCCCCAAGAGCACCAACAGCGGACACGAGCGTTGAGGTCAACGTGTGCCTGTTCCGCTCTACCGCCACGACGGTGCTCTGATCGACTGGATCTCCCCGAAGCGCGCCGAGAAACTCTTCGAGGTCGGCCGCGCCAAGCTGGTGCGCCACAAGAAGGGGACAATCAACCGCGTCGTCCTGCATCGCTTGCCGGGCGAGCCGGCGCCAATGAAGATCGGCGACTGCGCCGGCAAGCCGTACTCCTACGAGCAGCGGCTCGATGGGGGTAACCGGTGCTGGCGGCTGAAGTCTCTCACGGGCACTGGCAGCGAGACCAACCTGGCGCCGGAGGAGTTGCGGCCGCTGTTTCTCGAGGTTCTTCGCGGCTGCCTGGTGGATTCACATTAAGCGCGGTTCATGTGGTGCATTGCACCACATGAAGGGATTTTGGGTCCTCCCTGGCCGCTCTTGGCCGGGGGTTGGCCAGCGGCACAATTCCGCTACTGCGACGCCGGAAAAAAGGTTGTCAGGTTGTCGGTGGTCTCTACGGAGTTCTGATTGACGCAGGGTGGCATTACGCCGGCGATGGCGCGCCGGATCGAGTTCTGGCCGATTGACCGGCTCGTGCCGTATGCGAAGAACGCCAGGACGCACTCCGCCGAGCAGGTGGCCCAGATTGCCGCCTCGATTGCGGAATTCGGCTTCTGCTCGCCGATCCTCGTCGATTCGGCCGCAGGCGTGATCGCTGGGCACGGCAGGCTGCTGGCCGCCCGGAAGCTGGATCTGGCCCACGTGCCGGTGATCGTCCTCGATCATCTGTCGGCGACGCAGAAGCGTGCATTCGTGCTGGCGGATAACAGGCTCACCGAGCTGGGCGGCTGGAACGACGAGTTGCTGGCGGCGGAGTTGGCGGCGCTCGAGGCGGATGGTTTCGACGTCGGGCTGACCGGTTTCAGTGATCACGACCTGGCTGTCCTGCTGGCCGACGAGACGCAGCATGCCTCAGCGGCGGAGGAGTCCGCGGCCGAGGTCCCGGAGGCGCCCGCAGTTGCCGTCACGCAGCCGGGTGATCTGTGGACCATCGGCCAGCACCGTCTACTGTGCGGCGATTGCCGGGATGCTGCGGTCGTGGGCGCGCTGTTCGGTGGGCGGAAGGCGGTCGTGGCCATCACATCGCCGCCCTACGCCACGCAGCGGGAGTACGATCCTTCGAGCGGCTTCAAGCCGGTGCCGCCGGATGAGTATGTGGCCTGGTACAAAGCGGTGGCTTCGGGGATCGAATTGGTGCTGGCGGTGGACGGCTCCTACCTCCTCAATATTAAGGAACACGCCGAGGACGGCCAGCGCAGCCTGTATGTGAAGGACTTGACGCTGGCGCACGTGCGGCAGTGGGGCTGGCGGTTCGTCGACGAGTTCTGCTGGCGCAAGACCGACAACGGTGTCCCGGGCGGGTGGAACAACCGCTTTAAGAACGCCTGGGAGCCGGTGTTTCACTTCTGCCGCCAACAGCAGATTAAGTTTCGGCCGCAGGCTGTCGGCCATGTCTCGGAGGATTGCTTCGACTATTCGCCGGAGAATCCGAAGTCGACATCCGGCAGTGGGCTTCTGGGCACCGGCGCACGCGGCGATGCGGCGGGCCGCCCCGGTGCGGACGATGACGACGGGCGGTTCAAAGGGATCGCGCGGCCGAGCAATGTGATCGAGGCCAAGACGGAATCGACACAGGGCTCGCATTCGGCTCCCTTCCCCCGGGCGCTGGTCGAATTCTTCGTCCGGGCGTTTTCCGACGCCGGCGACGTGGTTTTCGATCCGTTCATGGGTAGCGGCACGACGATGGCTGCGGCCGCTGTGCTCGACCGGGTGGGCTACGGCACCGAGATCAGCCCGGCGTATTGCGACGTGATCCTGCGCCGGATCGCCCATTTGACCGGCGAGGAGCCGGTGCTGGTTGGTACGGGGAAGACGTTTACGGTCGTCGCTGGCGAGCGGGGTGTTCCGGCTTCCGCCGACGCCAATCCGAAAGCTTCTGACGGTCGCCGGATCCAGCATCGCGGGCCGGCGCCGTTTTATGGGAGCCGCAAGGCTTCCTGACACGCAGTTCCAAACCAAGTCCACGAAGGAGATAACGAAATGCCTGAAGTCGCCACGCCGAACCAGGCCGAGCGGGAGTTTGAAACCGGCTCGGATGAGTTCTTCAAGAATCAATCGCAGGTCAATGCCGGTTACGGCAATGTCCTGTTCGCCAACATCAAGCGGACCTACGACGAGTACCAGCAGGAATCGCTGGAGTCGATCAAGCGCAACCGCACGATCGTCGACAAGATGGTTTCGGACGCGCAGCAGTTCGACAACCAGCGCCAGGTGATCGCCAACCAGGCGCTGCAGAACGCCGTCGAGACGGCCAACATGGTCGGCAAGCAGGCTGTGCGCCACTCCGACATCGCCATCGACAACCAGTGGAATCCTGTTCAGCAGGGCGCCGCAGACACGATGCTGGCTCGCACGATGACCATCGATGACGCAAGCCTCAAGGCTATCGGCTCGGTGGTCGCGGCCGCCGTGGCCGAGGCGCTGACTAAGAAGTCCTAGCCCGCAACCATCCTCCTCCGAACCGGGGCGGCCGCGCTCTCTCAGCTGGCCGCCCCGGCCTTTTTCCGCAGAAAGGTTGCCCTCATGAAGAACATTTTGCTCGTGCTCCGATTGCTCCCGCTGATCCTTGCGGCCGTCAAAGCCGTTGAGGACGCCATCCCCTTGCCCAGCCAGGGCCGCAAGAAGCTTGACCTGGTCCTCGACGTCATCCAGCAGGCATACGACGCCTCCGATGAGCTGTCGCGGTCGTTCACGTTTGAGCGGCTGGTGTCCGTCGTTGTGCCGATGATCGGCAAGATCGTCGACCTCAACAACGAGCTCGGCCTGTTCAAGAAGTCGGCTCAGCCGGTAAAGGCATGACGGATCTTCAGGCAGAGCGGTGGTCGGTCGATCGGCTGGTGCCTTACGCAAGAAATGCGCGTACACATAGCGAGGAGCAGGTCGCCCAGATTGCGGCGTCGATCGCCGAATTCGGGTGGACAAATCCAATCCTCGCGGGAGCCGATGGGATCGTCATCGCTGGCCACGCCCGCCTGCAGGCAGCACGCAAATTGGGCATGACCGAG
>JACZJQ010000122.1 GCA_014860455.1 Bryobacteraceae bacterium
CCCCGACTACCTCGACTACGAAATGTGGACCGGCCCCGCCCCCATGCGACCCTTCAGCCGCATGACCCATCCCGGCTCCTGGCGCGCCTTCAACGAATACGGCAACGGCACCATCGGCGACATGGGCGTTCACATGATCGACATGGCCCGCTGGATGATGGACCTCGGCTGGCCCAAATCCATCAATGCCTCGGGCGGCGTCCTGGTCCACAAAAACGCCAAACAGAACATCGCCGACACCCAGATCGCCACCCTCGACTTCGGCGACGTCAAAATGACCTGGCAGCACCGGCACTACGGGGCTTCGCCGGACGAGAAATACCCCTGGGCGGCCATCTTCTATGGCGAAAAGGGAACCCTCAAGGCCAGCGTCTGGGGCTACGATTTCATCCCCCGCGAAAAGGGCGCCGCGCCTGTCCATAAGGACGTCGAATACGAACTCGAACAGTACCCCGAGGATAAAACCGAGCCGCGCCTGGAGAAACACTGCGCCCCGGCCATCCGCCGCCAGATGCAGAACTTCCTGAACGCGATCGCCACCGGCTCGCGCCCGGTCGCCGACATCGAGGAAGGCCACATCTCAGCCGCCAGCTGCATCCTGTCGAACCTCTCTATGCAACTCGGCCGGTCGCTCACCTGGGACGCCGGCGCCGGCCTGGTCAAAGGCGACCCCGCCGCCAACAAACTCCTGGCCCGCCCCTACCGCAAACCCTGGGTCCACCCGGACCCGAAGACGGTGTAGCCGGACTCGACCTGACGGCCTGTCGGTCGTTGGCCAACCCAACTCCGTAGCTGTCAAGGCATGTCGTCCAACCCAAAACGATATGCGAGCGCAGCTAACTTGGCTGTCGGGTTGAAGGGAACCTCCGTTCTCTACCCCGACGGCCGCACCCCTGCGCTCGCGCCTGGGGCAAACTCGCCGCCAAAGACTTCCTGCCCGTCGAAATCTTCTGCGCCGTGGACGATCAGGTGGAACGGGCGGCGCGGGGGGTATTGAAGCAATCCCTGAGATGAGACTCTCCCGCCTCCGACACACCCGCTGGCGGACCGGTGATCAGCGCTAAGATGTACACGGATGCGCATACTCTGGATGCTCGCGCTGGCTCTGCTCGCGTTGAATGGTCAGGCCCAAGCCGCGGATCGCGACGTCGATTTTCGGAATCTTGCTTATCCATTCCCCTCGCGTAAGTTCATCCCGGTTCCCGACAGGCTGGCGTGGATGAACCCCGGCGTGAAGTCGACGGTCACGCTGGTCGATGGCCGCCATAACTTCGATCGGTCGGAGCCCACTCAGGGACCCTCGCTCATTCTGGACCAGGTTCACTACGGCTATCTGACATCGTCGGAACACCTAGATGCTGTCGTCGTGCTGGGATACCACACAGGCGGGACGGCGTATTGGTACTACGTGTACGCCTTCAGCCTCGGGTCCAGTCCGCCAAAACTGGTTGGTTGGCTCCGGGCCGGATCAAGAGCGGATTCTGGCCTGTATCGGATACAAGTTTCGAATCGCAGATTGACGTTGGACTTGTTCGACCCTCAGCGGAGAGTGGCCGACTGTTGTTCTGAAGGGTTCGTTCGGACCACTTATGACTACAAAGACGGGCGGTTCGTCATAAGCGGACCGCAGACCTCTGGGAACGTCGAGGCAACGGTTCCACACCGCCCGAAGCCTGAGTAAACGGCGGAGGGAACATCCTAGGGGTATGTTGCCGGAATAAGCGGCCCTACAAATGGCTCACTCGAAGATCGGGGCCAGCTGCGCCAGCACTTCATCCGTGATGGCGGCGGGGACGGTTTCGAGTCTCTTGCCGCCGCGCGTGGCCAGGTCGAGTGCGCGCGGTTGATCGCAACGGGGAGGCTATCCGCCGTGTGAGCCGGGCTCGGAGCCCGTATGCTTTGCGGACGGGAGCCGGGATTCTCTCTGGTCCAGAACCGAATCACGGTTGATTGCCGGTCGGCCCGGTTCGGAGGTCGCGGCGCGCTGGGGTAGACGTCTCGTCTCAGGCGGCGGCTCGGGGCAGGACTTCACGGTCGATGCGCGCGCGGAGTTCGTCCTCGGCCACCGCCAGGTCGTGCTTGGCCTGCAGGTTCATCCACATCGCAGCCGTTGTTCCGAAGTAGCGTCCGAGGCGCAAGGCCGTGTCTCCGGTGATGCCCCTCTGGCCTTTGACGATGCCGCCGATGCGGTTGGCCGGAACGCGCAAGGCCATGGCCAGCGCATTCGCCGTCAGTCCGCACTCGTCGAGCAGGTCCGCCAGAACATCGCCGGGGTGAACCGGCGCCAGTTTTATTGTCTTCTTCTTGGCCATCAGCATCTCCCACTCATCAATCGCAGCCCAAGCGCCTCCGGACTAGTGGTAGTCCACGATTTCGACATCGTGGGCATCGCCGTCGCACCAGTGGAAACAGATCCGGAACTGGTCGTTGATCCGAATGCTGTACTGGCCTGAACGGTCGCCCGTGAGCGCCTCCAAACGCAGTCCAGGCAGACTCAGGTCGCTCAGCGCCGTTGCCGCATCAAGCAAAGCCAGCCGGATTCGAGCCGTCTTCTCCACGCTCTGAAACCGGCGGCTGAACTCGCGCTCATGGAGCCGCCGGGTCTCCTTATCGGCGAAAGAACGGATCATCCACTTGTCATATTACGCGAGGCGTACAGCCCTGTCAAGGGAGGCGTACAACGCTCTGAAGGAATGCTCGGCCTTTCGCCCCGCCATCTCCGCTCGCTAGGTCCTCACTCGAAGATCGGAGCCAGCCGGGCCAGCACTTCATCCATGATGGCGGCGGGGACGGTTTCCAGTCTCTTGCCGCCGCGCGCGGCGAGGTCGAGCGGGCGCGGTTGATCGCAGCGGATCACGCCCATGGTTGAGGTCGCGGCGCCGGTCAAAGGCACGGCAAACCCGGCCGTCCGGGCGAAACCGCCGCCGCTAGTGATGGGCACCACCACCGGGACCTTCGTCACCCTGTTGAACGCTTCCGGCGACACGATCAGCACGGGCCGGCGGCCCCGTTGCTCGTGCCCGTCGGTGGAGTCGAGGCCGACTAGCCAGATGTCGCCGCGCCTCATCATAGGATTTCGCCGCCTGCGGCCTTGCCGCCGGTCCACTCGCGGTCTGCCTTGCTGCGCGCCGCCTTCGGATTGCATTGCGCCAGAAGTTCGTCCATGGTGTAGCGGGTGCGCTGGCGAGGTTCGACGACCAAACGGCCGCCTTCAATCGTGAGGCCCACCTTCGCTCCCGCCTGCAACTGAAGGATGTCGAGCAGGGCCGGCGGAACCGCCAGCATGACAGAGCCGCCGACTTTACGTAGATTCGTTGTGTGCATGGCCATGGTCCTCAAGTTATATTCCAGTATAACCGGCTTGCCGCCCAGGCCTGTGTCCAATCCGCCCTGTCACATCTCCTCGCCGGCCTGATGCGTCCTTCAGGCGCTGGCGATATACTGAGGCGCAGCTATGCGACTACTTCCTGTCCTGATCCTCCTGCTCGCCGGGTCGTTGCCGGCACAGGTCAGCTTTGCGCCCGAATCGATCGCGGTCGAGATCGGCGGCAAGCCCTTCACCACGTTTCATTACGGCGTCGATGCGGCCAAGCCGTTCCTGGCGCCCCTGCGTGCGGCTTCGGGCAAGATCGTCACCCGGGGCTTCCCCATGCAAATGCTGCCGGGCGAGAGCCGCGACCATCTTCACCACCGCGGCTTGTGGTTCACCTACAACGACGTCAACGGCGTCCGTTTCTGGGAGAACGATCCGACGTACACGCGACAACCGCTGGGACGGGTGACGGTCCGCGGCACGTCCTGGAAGGGCCCAGCCGGCACGCTCAACGCCGTCATGGATTGGCGCGACCCGGCCGGCAAAGTCCTGCTGGTTGAGAACCGCGACATGACGTTCCGCGCCGAAGGCGACCTGCGGATGATCGATTTCGCCATCACGCTGACCGCTGCGGTGGACGCAACGCTCGGCGACACCAAGGAAGGCGCCTTCGCCATCCGGCTTGCCGAGGAGTTCACCGAACGCCGCGGAGGCAAGATCGTCAACGCCGAGGGCTTGACCGGCATGGTGAACTGCTGGGGCAAACGCTCGGCCTGGGTGGATTACACCGGCGTCATCGGCGGCGAACGCCTGGGCGTGGCCATCTTCGACCACCCTTCAAACCGCCGGTTCCCAAGCTTCTGGCATGTCCGCGATTACGGACTGTTTTCGCTCAACCCGTTTGGGCAGAGTTCGTTCAATCCCGACCTGGACGACAACATTACCAAACTGAAGACAGGCGAGAAGTTGTCGTTCCGCTGGCGGGTGGTCATCCATCCGGGCGATGCCGAATCGGGCCGCGTGGCCGAGTTGTACAAAGCCTGGGCGGCGGCGCGCTGAAGCCGGGCGCACGGCCAAACAGTTCAATCACTTGGATGTGCGACGGATGTGGCGCAAAGCGCCCCGATAGGGTATACTCAGTGGAAGGGATTCCCTGCGTTCCCCGACACATTCTTGTTTGGAGTTCGATATGTCGAAAGTATGCCCTGTCACCGGTAAACGTCCTATCAGTGGAAACAGGGTTTCTCACGCCCACAATAAGACGAAGCGCGTCTTCCAGCCGAACCTGCACGACAAGCGCATCTGGTCGCCCAGCCTGGGCCGCTTCGTGCGTCTGAAGGTGAGCGCCGCCGGCCTCCGGATCATCGACAAGCGCGGCATCGACACCGTCCTGACCGAGATGAAAAAGAACGGCGTGAAGTTCTAAGGAGATTCAACCATGCCCCGCATCCTCATCCGCCTCGTTTCAACAGCCGGCACGGGTCACTTCTACACCACCACGAAGAACCCGAAGACCAAGACCGAGAAATTGCTCATCAAGAAGTTCGACCCGAAAATCCGCAAGCACGTCGACTACAAAGAATCCAAGATCTGACCTGCTCCGCTCGTTGGAGCGGATTCGAATGCAGAGCGGGCCGTCCCCAACAGGGCGGCCCGTTTTGTT
>JACZJQ010000123.1 GCA_014860455.1 Bryobacteraceae bacterium
CTTCGCCTGCGTGGCCGAACGGTGGATTGCCAAGATCGTGCAGCAGGCCACACGTGGCAGCAATGGTCGAAAACTCATGGACCTGCTCGGGGTCGATCACTCCCTTCTCTGCAAGTGCTTTGAACAGATAGCGCGCCACGTCGCGAGCGACGCTCGACACCTCTAGGGAGTGAGTTAGGCGCGTTCGGATTCCATCATGCGGCTCAAGCGGAAATACCTGCGCTTTGTCCTGAAGGCGCCGTACAGGGGTCGAGAAAACGGTCCGGTCGTAATCGCGCTCGAATTCTGAGCGAGGATCATCCTCGCTCTTCACCGATTCTTTCCCTATCAGCAGGTGCCTAATTCTCTTTGGAGACAGCAGACGATTCCAATCCATATTAGTTACGACTCACCTCAAATACTTTTTGGGCTAACTACCACTACAACCTTGAGCGCGCCCCGTTGCCCAGTCAGATCATCTTCGAGAGCGGTGGGATTATGACATCGCCGGTCAGGATCATAGACAAAACAGAGCAGACTGCGACAGTCCGGATGTGCCCGGTACCTCTCGATATCTTCGCTTAATTGACTTATTATCTTTTTCTGGTCCAAGTTCTTCCTGGTCATTTTCGCTTCCACGACCACCTGCTCGCGTTTCAGGAGGAAGTCCATCCTCGTGGAGGCACCGCCATAGCTGGGCGTCCATTCTTCAGGACGAACGTCTTCGAAGTGCAGCCTCAGCAGGCCGTGGAGCAAATCCTGGACGTCGTACTCGTCATTCACATCTATGCCAGAGCGATTATCGTGGCGACTCGCCAATTGCCTAACGAGAAGCGGAAAGCGCCGGCAAATGGTCGTCACCACGCGCTCCGCACTCAACGTGTCAACAGGTTGCGGGAGTGCCCGCTCTACCGCTGATTCGATGACTCGATCCATTACTAGGTCCGTGATCATCATGACCATCGAGGCCTCGGCCATACTCTGGAACGAGGCCTGAGTGGTAAAGCAACGCCTCAGTATCGCTGCGTCGAGCAACGAGTCCGACAACAATAACCCCGCGTGCCTCGCGAACTCAGGTTGAAGCGAGAGCCACCTGAAGAAGCACAGTTCACTCAGGGACAGGTCGTCAGCAGTAGGAGTTCGCTTTGATCTCCACGTATTTCCGAGAATCCAAGCTGCATACCCGCACAGCCAGTAGGCCCATACATTCTTCTCGTCAATACGATGCTCCCCTTCAGCCAGCACGCTTCGGAGCCAGTCTTGGCCCGCCGGGGTGACGTCCGGGCACCGCATCGCACCGAAAGAGATTCCGACGAGGTCAAGCGGCCGAAAGAAGAACGACTCTCGATCGACCGGGAATGGATCACGTTGTACGAGGCGGTCGAAGGCACGTGCCCATTCAGAATCGAAACCTGCCGGCTTGGCTGCAACTGGAAGTTCATAGCAGTAACCGGCAGCTGCCAACACGGGGGATTCTGCCAAACGCTGTTTCGTCCCCTCGCAGCTCAAGTGATCGAGGTGGGCTGGCGGCTTCAATCCGACGATGCTGTACGCGGCCCTCGCGAAGCCCGATTCCGCTGACGGCCATGCCCTCAATCGTGTAAGAGCCTCGCATAGTTGTTCTCTCGTTCTGGCGTACTCCGTCCCTAACACGCTACTCACAGGAACCACCTGCTGGCCCGAAGCTTGAGGTTCACAACTGCCGGCGACCATCCTGCCACGCGCTGCAACCGAGCCAACATCTCAGCTATCAGCTCCGAATAGTAGATCGAAACTGGCTTCTTTGCCGGTAGAGTTGAACGCCACGAGAGTGAAGTGAACTTGAGCACTTGCTCTGAAAGGTACGTGAGATCGCAAAAAGTTGAGTTCTCGTGCAGGTGGATCAGGAGCGGCGCCGGCAACGGTGCATTTGCGCGTTTCATTAGAATCGGTCCGTTCGTACTCAGCAGTCTGGTATACCTGCCAATCTGGGTAATGGTCCCCCGCTCAGGAACCAGCTTTCCTTTCACTGCACCTGGATTGCGTTGGCTACTGTGCCCGTGCTGGCCCGGATCGATGACCAGGAATGGATGGTCCTGAGTGACGGTCAAGAACGCGAATTCAATTTGAAAGTCGCTTCCAATGGCCTCGACAGCATTCTTCACAACGCTCGCCACCTCGACCTTCTTCAGTGGCTTATATGAGTGGAAAATAATCCGAATCGTGTCCCCACGTGACCATCCGTTTCGCTGTCGAATCTCCTCTAAGATCGCCACCGTTGATTGCTGGAGGACGACCGGGTAGTTCTCGTATGAAGACTCTTGTGAGATGTGACTCAAGAGGTAGTTGCCATCGCCTCGAAACACCGTCGTTATACCTACGAAGCGCTCCTTTTTGGCAAACCGACTGTCCGCGAGCTCGCACATCCCGAGCCCGATCACCAGTTCATCACTGATCGTCTTATCCTGTGAAACAGTCCACGGAGTGCCGTTGAGTTTTGCGTATAGGGCAGTGCATACGTTCTGCAGAATGTACTGCACCTCGTAAGGAGGCTTAGAGATTCGTGAGAAACGCATTTGCTGAGTCGGAACGCCGGCCAGCATCAGGATGGCCTTGGATTGAATGTACGGGCAGTCCGGATCCGGCAGAGCCGCGTGCTCGTCACTAAGGATGACCAATGCGGCATCGGGAGTGTGGCTTCGGTTGCGCAGGTCTTTCTCAATTGTCCTGCGATAGAGGTTCCCCGGCGCAGATTGCGAATCGGTGAGGACCGGGACTTTGCACAGCTGGAACGAAGGGTTCGCGAGACCAAACAACTTGGCAAAGCCACCTGGAAACTGTGACTGCCGGCCCGAAGTGACCACGCCGTCTCGGAGGGAACGCAGAAACCTCTCCACGTGCCCTTGCATGGTGTCTGGAAATACGACCAGGATCTCCGGGCTGCGCTTGGCAAACGTGTCACGGCTAAATGGGCCATGGTTCATTAGGCCTGCCCAGGCGTATGGCGATTGCTTGCTGCGCGATGCGTCGAAGCAGTATTGAACGGGTGGCGACAGCACGACGGATTTGTACTCGAGAGTGTTTGCGATTCCGATCTGCTCCTGGATCGTGCACTGCAGTCCAGGCGCGACGGCAAACATCGGTGACTTGGAAAAGAATCCGGCGAATCTGTCCATCAGTTGCTGAACAGCAGATGCGTTCAGTAAGTTAGCTTCCTCCGACCATCGAGTTTCCTCGAAGCTACCGTAGTAATCGCCCAATAGTGTCCTAAGGCACCGCGCGAACGATGCCTTTGAGCCCTCCAGGAACACGGAGTCGCAGCTAATCTCGCGGCTATCATCGAAGGACTCGGCGAGGTAGACCTTTCCGCCATCAACCCGCTGAATGCGCCCGATCAAGTGCCGCTGGCCAGGCAAGGTAGTCCTGCGGACCACATAGAGGTTCACAAGATCGATACCCTCTGAAACCAAGTCCATTAGCGGTGCAGATATTTCAGACCGAGTCCTTATGCCGACGAACAAGCCCAGAAACGCGTCATCGGTCCGCGGTTCAAGGACCTTCGCCTCGAGCCGAAACATGGGGTGAATCTTGAAGTGCTTCAGGAGCGGTGGAGGGTTCTTCAGCCGTGCCGAGACTGCCGCAACGAGTTCTCCCTTCCTGCCGACGAAAGAAAACGGGCGTCGCTGCAACAGCCGGTACTCGGGGAACTTCTCTGGCAGGAGGTCCTGGATTCGAGCTGCAAGCAAAGGAAGATAGTCAGCGCAGCTGGCGTCAAAGGATTCACCAAACTGCGTTGACGGCTTGGTGGAGACAGGGATGGAATACGCGATCCCCCCACGCCACCAGATAAACCAATCCGGGTTGGCCTCCCGCACTCCTTTCAGGCTCTTTGGGTCTGGGATCTCTCGCCTATGCAGCCGGAATGCCGGAGCCGACAGGCTCAACCTGAAGCCGTTCGTCAAAAGTGAAGATGAAGGGGTATATGATGCCATCCGACTGTTCCTTGGACTCTGCATTACTCCACCAACGCCTTGAACACGGCGTCGGCCGCGTCCTTGTAGAACTCGATGCTGATCCGGGTCCAGAGATCGTCCGGCAAGTCGTTCAACTGCCGGCGCGCGGCGACCGGCATTAGCAGGGTCTGCGCCTGTTTGTCGATGGCCAGTTCGGCGATGCTGACGGCATTCGGGATCATCTCGATCGAGCCGCCGAGATTGAGGGCACCCACAATAATCGTGCCTCCGCGGGTGTTCTTGCCCAACAACGACCCACACAGGGCCACCAGGACCGGCAGTCCCAGGCCGGCACCGGATTTGTCCGCGTCCATGGAGCGCATCTGGATCGAGAATTCGTGCTCACGCGGATCGCGATCTCCAACTAGTTCCTTCGCTCGCGTGTAGAGGTTTTGCTCACCGACCCGCACGCTCTCTTTGAATGCTGCCGGCGTAGGCTGGTTCAGTATCTTCACTCCACCACCAGGCCCCGAAGTCACCTCCAGGCGGTACAGTCCCGCCCCCGCCTCCGGCGAGCCCATGCTCACTGCCCAAACTTGTCCTGGCGGTAACGGGTCGCTCTCGATCGCCTCGTCGCTGTGCAACTCGGGAGTGGCGACGAACTGCTCCACCCCCTCCGGGCCCATCGCGTAGCTGAAGTGAGTGTTGCGGAACTCACTCTTAAAAACCCTCTTCTGCTGCTCTTTCACGCGGCGGCGAGCCTCAAGCGCCATCCGAACGATCCACTCCAGGTCCTCGTCCGAAACACCCATCTCCGGTGAAGGAAACAGTAGCTTCACCAACCCGCTGACGGTCTTGTTGACCGCTTCGATGTCTCGTCCACTCAGCGCGCCCCCCAAGTAGACACGCCCCTGCATGACGTTCACCCGGCTACCCGAGCGCAGCTTGGTCCAGCACTCGCTGAGGAAGTCGCTCACCAGTCCAAAATGATCCGTGAGGTGATCGCTGGCCTTGAGTTTCGGGAAGTCCCAGCCCGGTGCGAAGGCGTGGAGGCGATCCATAAAGGCGGTGTCGTTGCGCATCTCAGGCGGCAGCGGACTCAGCAAATGCCCGATCCGCTGTTGTTGTTCGACATCTACATCGAAATTGCCGACCATGACGAGACTTCCGTCGGCGCGGATATTCTCCTTGCCCCGGCTGAACTGGCCCGAGGCCATGTAGCCCTTCATGATGTTCACGCCGTCCTTCTGATCGAAGGAGATCCCTGAGATCTCGTCGAAGCAAACCACGTCGTATTGGCAGACCAAGCCACGCTGCCCCGAGGCGTTGTTGACGAACATCTTGGCGACCGTTGCCTTCCCGCCAGAAATCAGATGGGAGTAGGGAGAGATCTGCTGAAACAAGTGGCTCTTGCCCGTGCCGCGCGGTCCAAGCTCAACCAAATTGTAGTTCCGCTCCACGAATGGAATCATCCGCAGCAGTGCGACACGTTTGGCCCGTTCGTCCAGATTCGCCGGCTCAAGTCCGATCGATCTAAGGAGGAGGTCGATCCACTCCTGCGTCGTGAACTTGGCCCGTCCGCGAGCGAGCACTTCGAGGGCGTCTGACTTCGACATCTGAATCGGCCGCAAGGCGTCGATCGCAAACGGACGGCCACCAAACTCCTGGGCCACAAT
>JACZJQ010000124.1 GCA_014860455.1 Bryobacteraceae bacterium
GCGTCGGGGTGGGTGATCGCGTTGGCGGCGGCGCCGGTGAGTTTCGTCTTCTCGGCGGTGCAACTGCGCGCGGTTCAGCCGGTCCTCATAAGCGCGGCTGCGCTGTGGGTGGACGGCGGAGTGGTTGTGCGCCGCATCGCACTGCCTTTGTTGAGGCCGGCGATGATGGCGGCGGGGGCGCTGGTGTACCTGTCGGTATTGTCGGATTTCGCCGTGCCATCGCTGTTTTCGGCCGATCCGTGGGCGCTGGCGGTCTTTTCGGAGTACAGCGCGACCTACAATGCCGGGCTGACAGCGGTGCATTCGCTGCCGGTGATGCTGGCCGCGATTCCGGCGGCAGTCCTGCTGGCGGGATGGATCCGGGGCATCGAGCCGAGACACCGGAGCGCGCAGGGACAGGCAGAGCCGGCATTGAGGATCGGCGGCCTCCCGGCCGCGGGCCTGGCGGCGGTGGTGGTGTCGACGGGATGGCTTGCCTTGAGCCTGGCCTGGCAGGCGGCGCAGGGGGTGCAATCGCTCGGGACGGTGCGGGCGGCTGAGACCGCACAGAGCCTGGCATTCGCCGCGGCGGGGGCGCTGATGGCGACGGCCGCCGGGGCTCCGATGGGCCAGTTGATGGCGTCAAGGCCAGGTATCGGACTGTGGCTGTTCGCGGTGCTGCCTCTGGCGATGCCCGCGCCGCTGACCGGGATTGGATTGATCAGAGTCTGGAACCAGCCGTGGAGCGACTGGGCGTACGGGACGCCGCTGATGATTTCGATCGCCTCGGCGGCGCGGTTCGCACCCCTTGCAGCGCTGCTGACGGCGGGCTACAGGAGGTCGCTGGACGGTCAGATGCTGGAGGCAGCAACGCTTTATGCCGGACCTTGGCGGGCGTTCCTGCGGGTCCACTTGCGGGTCTTCGCGCCGGGCTGGGCGGGAGCGGCGCTGCTGGCATTCGCGCTATCACTGGGCGAGGTGGCGGCAACCCTGCCGGTGTCGCCGCCCGGCGCGACGACCGCCGCAATCCGGCTTTATAACTATCTGCATTATGGAGCAGCAGGGCAGGTGGCAGCGTTGGCGCTGTCGCTGGGGGCCGTTTCGGCCGCCGCCGGATGGGCTTTGTCGGCCATCCTGGGCAGGGAGGAAGGCGCATGATCGAACTTGCGGGCGTAAGAAAAAAGTTTGGCCCGTTGGCGCTGTTCGAGGACCTGGGATTTGAACTGGCGGCGGGAGAGACGCTGGTCATCACCGGACCGTCGGGCTGCGGCAAGACCACGCTGCTTCGGATGATTGCCGGACTGGAGCGGCCGGACGGCGGCGAGATGCGCGTGAATGGCAGGACGGTGTTTCATCCGCGCGCCTGGGTCGCCGCGCACGACAGGGGCGTGGCGTTATCGTTTCAGGAGCCGGTGCTGTGGCCGCACTTGGATCTGGTTGAGAACATCCGGCTGGGGAACCCTTCAGTGTCTCGAGTCGAAGCGGCCGAGACGCTGGAGCGGCTGGGGCTGAAGGCTGGCGGAAAGTTTGCAGTGGGTTCGCTTTCGGGCGGCGAGGCGAGGCGGGTGGATCTGGCGCGTGCGGTGTTGTCGGGACGTCCGGTGCTGCTGCTCGACGAGCCGATGGCGCACCTGGATCCGGAACTCGCCGGAAAGGTGTTCGATTGGCTGCGAAGTGAGACGAGGTCGCGGACAAGAATCATCGTCACCCACACGCCGGGCGAGAGCCACGAATGGGGCGGCGAGGTGCGGAGGCTGACAGCGCGGGGGTTGCAGCCGCTGTAGTGGGTTGCAACGACTGTCATGCGGGCCTTGCCGGGTGCGCTGCCGCTGAGGAACGCAGAAGGGTAAGAGCGAGGATCCGTATCAGGTGCCGGCTACACGCGTTGACGCGACCGCAATTTCCGGCCCGCGCCGGCCCTTTTCCATGCGGGCTCGTCTCCGGGCGGGTCCGGAACCTGAGGCCCGATTGGAACGCCCGGCAGGGGGTCAGGTGGAACGAGCGCGCCCGCGGGGACGGGGAGTTGGACGGCGGGTGCGCCGGCCGCTTGGGATTTTATCTGGTACATGGCGACGGCGGCCATCAGGAGTATGTATGGGAAGTCGTAGGTCACCCGTGAGAGGAAGAACGATCCTATGGCGAATCCGATGAGCGAGATCCTCAGGGCTTCAGCCCACATATACTCCTCGGGGTTCGATTCCTTGACGGAGTTGCCGTGCCGTTTCAGCCAGATGATACAGCTGAACAGAAAGATGCAATAAAGGATGAGCGTCGGGTAACCGGAATCGGCGAGCATCTGGAAATAGGTATTGTGGACAACCAGGCCTGTGGCGGAGAAGTTGCCTTCGATGTACGACCCGGAGATTACCCTGTAGTTGTCGCTGCCGAAACCGACTCCGAATAACGGGTAGTCGCGGCTCACCTTGAGGGCCGCCTTCCAGAACGCCAGACGGCCCATGGCCGACTCGTCTTCCTCGACGTTGGACAGCGTGGACATTCGCGCGATCAAGGTGTCCTTCACCAGCCACGCACCAGGAAGCGCGAGCAGCCCGATGAAGACGAAAGCCGCAACCCGGCGCTTGGAATGCCAGGCCATTAGCACCATCACGCAGGCCAGGGAAAGGATTCCGCCGCGCGAATGGCACATGGCGATTGCGGCGAGCGAAGTAAGCAGCATGAAACCGAAGAAGGCTTTCAGCGGGAGGTAACTGGTCTGCAGGAGCGCGTACCACAGCAACGGGACGCCCATGACGATGGCCAGCGCAAGCAGGTTGTTGTCGTTGAGGTAGCCGCCATAGCCCTGAACGAAGACCGCGCCGCCTGCGAGGATTCCGTAAAGGCCCATCTTGCCGCCGAGGAATCCGATCGAGGCGGCGAGCACCTGCATCAGGATGCGGAAGTGTTCCTGCGTTCGGATCAGGAGAGGAATCAGCAACACGATGGCGCTGGTGGTGAGGAAGAAATTGTACCCTGGGAAGCACAGTTTGACGTTCTGTGCCATGAGCACGGAGAGTCCAGTCCAGGCCTGGTATCCCAGGAAGATCCAGACGAAAGGGTTTCTCATCAGTTCCAGTGCGTGCGGCATCGCGCGGATGGAACTGGCCGCGGTGACCACGGCGAGGATCATGGAATAGGGGCGCCCGGACGAGAATGCGAAAATGTCGGGCCGGAATATCGCGTACCACAGGTAGCCCAGGAGGCCATACCGGGGAGCAAAGACGGCCATGACTGCGATGATCGCCACGACCACCATCAGGAGCGCATCACGCATGCACGGTCCTCCCCCTTGAGCATCCCTGTTCGACGCCAAACGGCAACTTTTCTATTATCCTACCGGCAGGGGGGTCCGTGCTCCTGTGATCACGGCGGGCCCCGCGCCGGAAGGTTCTAGTTGGTTACCGCGACTGTGCCTGAAGCTCGCGCCGTCTGGCAACTGATGCGGTAGTGGTGCTGGCCGGGTTGGAGCCCGGAGGCTTCGTAGGCGTGCGCGCGGCCGGCAGCCGGGACCGAAGAGTCGCCGGCATCGTTGCTGTCGGGCGGAGGCGTGGATGCGAGATACACTCGGCAGGCTTCGCCTGACGGAGCGGTCCAGCGCAGACGGACGGTCCCGCCGCTGGAGGACGCCTGGACATTGCCGATCCGTTCGCCGGGTACGACCGCCCACTGGGGATTGGATTGATACCGCTGACCCGGCAGCGCCTCGGAATAGACGTGGTAGGCGGCGAGCGGAGAGTACTCGCCGAGCTGTTTCGCGTCAGCCATCTGCGCCAGCGCGGCACGGCCGATGTTCGGATACCCGCCTTGGAGTTCCCCCACCCAAACATCCTGGAAGCCCGGCAGCCATGTGACGGTTTCGCCGGTTGCATGGGTGGCGGGAACAGACCCCCAAGCCCCTCTTTGGGAAATCGTGATGGTCGTCTTGCCGCTTGCCGGCACATTCACTTGCGGGTTGCCTGATAACCGGACATATTCTTCGCCGATCTTGGCCCACGACGTTGTGAACCAGAGGGCGGATGTATCCTGCCAGTCAGTCCCATCCACCACAAAAGTGGTTTGACTCGCCGTCATGTCGGCGCCAAGCGGCCAGGACGTAATCGCCGACGCGTAGCACTCCTCAAAGGTCTCACACATCAGCTTCGTGCCCGGCCCAAAGCCTATGTCCGAGGCCCTGAACTGGTACATGGACGACGGGTTCGATAGCACTCGTCCGGCATAGTGCGCTGCGATGCCGTCCGAAACGTGTTTGAACAGCGGCTCCGCGTCCGGGCCGTTGAACGTGGCGGATCTAGAGATCCACGCCCAGACGTTTGCGATGTAGCTCATCATGTACGCTGGCGATCTGCGATGACCGTTTACAATCCCGTCATTCGCGTTCTGAACGTAGGTGTAGTAGGGGACGAACGTGGGGTTTGACGCGGGAATCACTCCGCCGCCCACCAGTCCCCATGTGTCGCGCCCCGCACACCACATGTCAGCGGTCAGGGCGGTCGAAACCGACGTGGGGCGCGTCCAGGACGCACAGGTCGGATCGGCTGGCGCGTGGGCTCCCCCGGTCAGCAGCATCGCTCCTTCCATGAACTCCGCGTTGTTCCGAAGGCGGTTGGCGAAGTAGGCCCGCTCCACCGTGCCGTCCGGCGACACCAGCGCGGCAAGCCAGATATTGCGGTGGGTCCAGGCCATCGCTCGCGGCGCAGTGGGCTGGTAGATGATCCCACGCCCGTGCATCCGCGTGCCGATCGAGCCTGCGGCGTTCACTCCGGACGTTGTGGTCGCCATGCCAAACGCCCCTTCCATCTGCGCCCCGACAAGATAGTAGTGGTAGCCGGTCAGCAGGTACGGGATGGCGTAAAAACTCGGTGCGTGAGTCGTGTAGTCGGTCAGTCCTTGGGCGGTCCAGTTCCCCTTATATGTCGAGGATGCCGCATTCAATCTGCCGTCGCAGGGCGCGGACCCGCAGACGTGCGTGGCCGGGGTAACCCAACCCTCTTCGCTTGTGTCGTAGAGCGGCCACCAGCCGCGGCCTTCATCCAGACTGACAACGCGTCCAACCGTCGAATCCGGCCCCGCGGCAGGATAGAAAGTCCCGGTCGCGGTGACCATGTAGTGAATCGGCGCGTGGCCCGCGGCGTCGGCGTTGCCGATCAGCAACTTGTCCCATAAGTCCTTCTTCTTCGCCACTGTCGCCGTGCCGTGGCCCATCAGGTAGAGGTACTCGAGATACCAGCGGGGGATCATCGCGATGTCGCCCCGCGCCCCGGTCCCGCCAACGCCCTTCTGCCAGCTGGCGCATCGAGCGCTTGACGTATCGCACCACTGCGGCTCGTCGCTACCCAGGTAAGAGGCGTAGGCGGACAGATCGGAATCAGCCAGCGTCGACGCCACCGGCAGCCGGTAATCGTAGGACGGAATCAGCCGCGTGTGAATCAGGTAGCGGAAGTTATAATCCACCACCACGGACGCCGGGGCGGCTCCGCTCCACACTGCTTTGTGTCTGCGGGAACGGGCATGAAAACTCTTGTTCGCCACCGTGTAGGCCGTGTCAGCTTCGGCGTCGCCGGTCTTCAAGGTCAGCGTCAGGCCGTTAATCCGCTGGAACCGGCCCATCGAGGCGTTCCATATCTGGGCATCGACTTCGACCCCCTGCCAAGCCGTGAGCGGTCCCGCGCCGTCCGGATCCGGGTAGAACCTGAGTTCGTAGACCGGGTGGAGCGATTTGTACTTCGCTTCCGACGGCGCTACCCAGGCGCCGCCGCTGTACTGCCATCCGAAGTCGTAGAGAAGCGCCGAGGACCGGTCCTCGGCGATCACTGCCGACACCACCGGTCCCTTCATCCACCAGCGCCAGGCGCCGGCCGTGAGCATCGCCCGTGCCGAAGCCGAATGCTCGATCGAGTTCACCGAACCGTACCATGTGGCCGACCAGGCTCCGCCGTTGTGGTCCAGCATGCCCTGCTGCGTGAGGGCGGCAGCCTCGCATACGGCCTGGTTCCCCAGATGGCAGGGATTCGGATCCGCGACGAAATCCACTACCGCCGATCCGTCCGCCGCCAGGTCCAGCCGGAAAGAGATGAACGCCTGTTGGATCGAGCCGTTCGGCCAGGTCGTTCTTACGTCCACCTGCCACGCCGAGGGTACGGCCCCCGCGATACGCGGTTTCGGGAACGTCCCGCTGAACTCCCCATTGGCGAAGGTCCGGAACAGGCTGACCGGGCGCCCCGTTTGCTGCGAACTGCTCGCCTCGTGTACCGTGACGCTGTTGTCCAATGCCAGTAGAGGCAGGCACATCAGTGCTGGAATCAGATATCTCACTCTAAGCCCCCAGTTTCTCCGCAATCGCTTTCAGAATGGCCCGGTCAGCGGCGGTGAACTTCCCCGACTCGTCGGCCTGCCTGGCCTTCTCCTCCTCGAAGAGCTTCACGTTTCTGATCATGATCACCTTGCCGGAAAGGAAGCCTGCTTCAGCGCCCGCAACCACAAGAATCTCATCCTGCGTGAGGTCACGGAACGGGCAGGGGATTTCACCCCAGCCCGGCTGGATCGAGGTGCTGCCGGAGGGGTCTTCCGGCGGCAGGTTCACGGTCTGTGCCTCTTCGATCGACAGCACGAGCGGCCGGGTCACCGGCGCGCCGTTCTTCAGAACGAACGTGCCATCAGACCGGATCATAATGTTGTTCTGGTAGATCACCTCGGGCAGCCCATCGGCTCCCGCATTCGGATCGAACCAGCGCTTGATCTTGCGCCCCGCGTCAAACAACGGAGCCTCCTGGCCAGTGGCCGCCTTGAACTCGCTCCTGTTCGCATACATGCGAAAGGCCGCCTGGCTGCTCAGAATCACCTGTGATTGGCTCATTTCCACTCCTTTTGCCCTGTCTGGCCGCCACCGGCGGCGATGTTTCCACGACTCGCGATGACGATGTTGCGTCTCCGCCCGGCCGACGGAAATTCGTCGGCGCCGATATCCCACAGCCCGTATCTCGGCTCTCCATCGATGTCGTAGCCAAACGCACCCGACCCGGGATCGGCGATCCCTGCGTTCCTGGCCCCCGTATCGGCTTCGCTCAAATGGTAGTCTGCCGCCCCCGCATCCACGAACGTGAACGTCTGCGAAACGCGGTCGCTCGTGTTGCCGCCGCCGGTCACCGTGTAGCCCATCGACGAGCGGTTGGTCGCATTTGAGTTCGTACCTGCTGCGAACGTCCCGGTTGCTGCCGCCGTGGACACGTTCAGCAGATTATTGACCGCTACGACGACTCCGGCCGCGTTGCGTCTCATCCCGTTGGCCCCACTGCCGACCGTGTTGTTCCAGAGGTAGTAATTGCCCGCAATGTCGGTCTGGAAGCCGTAGGTGTTCGTGCCCGCCCCACCGTAGATCAGGTTGTTGTAGATGTAGACATTGGTGGAGGCGTTGCCCGTATTGGAGCTATGGATCACCCCCTGGTTGTTGAAGTCGCCCCCGGTTCGGATGATGTTGTTCCGGATCGTGATGTTCGATGCTGAGTTTGTCGGCGCGCCGAGATAAAGCACTCTCCAGTTCGACGACGGATTCCCGGTTAGATAAATCTGAAGGTACTCCACCGTGATGAACACGCCATGATGGATTCGCAGCGGCCAGTTGCCGCTGACCTCCAGACGGTACTTCGACGTATCGTAGACGCCCGCATGACGCTCGCCCGCCGGCGCCGTCACCAGGATGTAGCGAGTGGCATCCGTCGTCCAGGCCGTGCGTTCAAACACAACCGCAGTCGTGTCCTGTTTGGCGTAGCACTCGATGGTCAGCTGACGGTCCAACGAAACCAGGTTCTTCTCTTCGCCGGCCACGGCGGCCGCCAGTGATGTGTAGTCGCCGCCCGAAGGCTTCACCGTCACGGTGCGGTTGGTCGCCGCCAGAGCCGGCAGTGCGAGACAGAGAGCGAACAGGATTCTCATGGCCTTAGTCCACCGTGTAGGAGATGAACACCCGCAGTGTGTCCGGAGTGCCGCTGACTGCGGAAATCAGAAGCGCCACCGGTGCTCGCGCCGCGATCGTTGCGTTCGAGAAAGCGCTGGTTGTCTGCTGGCCGGGGTCGCAGACCAGCGGGGCTGCCAGGACGTCGGTCCCCGGTGTATCCGGTTCCGGCGCCAGGCGTTCATCCAGTTGGATCGTCGCCGAGGTTCCGCCCTTCACTGAACAGGCCACGCGGGTAATCGTGACCCCCTCCTCGAACATGATCTGCACCCTGCCCGAATCGCCGGTCGCCGGATCGAATACGCTCAGGCTCTTCACCGCCGGCATCTGCGCCGCCCTCGTCCACGTGTCTGCCGATGTGCATAGATACAGGTTCTTGCCCGCCGCGGCGTCGGTCTTGAAGTACTGCTCGCCTGCTGAACAGGCGGCTGGTAGCGATGTTCCGGATTTTGCCGGCTTGGTTGAAATCGCCGCGCCGGCGTCCCAGACGCCCGTAATTACGCGGTTTCCATTGATCACCGTCTGTCCCTGCGCCATGCAGGCTGTCAGGGCGATGGCCGCTATGATTCTGCTCACTTCATTGCCTCCTTAGAATGTCCTCAGGATCGTAGCGCGGAACGTCCGGTTCTCTGGCGCCGAAACGCTCGACGCCGTCACGTTGCAGAGCCGCACCACCACCGCTCCGTTCGCCGTCGCATACATGGTTCCCGTCAGCCCGGCGGCCAGGTCCGGCGGCCAGCCCGCCGCGATTGCATCGCCCGATGTCGCCCCAGGCAGAGGGAAGTTCAACTCCGCGCAGGAGTGAGCCGCGATCACCCCTCCGCTCCATCCCGCCAATGTGGCCGAAGCCGTCATGGAACTGGGCACCGCCCCCGTATCCACACTGATGGTGGTGCCGGACACTTCAATGCCCGCGCCAGCCGTCACCGTCAATCCACCGCTCACGCAATCGCCCCACTCCACGTCGGTCGATGTTCCGGTCACCTTCAGGCATTTGCCCGACTGTCCCGCATAGCCCGGCAGCAGGTTCGTCCTGGCCGTCGCGGCCGTCGACGCCCCCGTCCCGCCTTGACCCACCCCGGCGATCCCCGATATCTGCGCGAAGCCGTAATCGCCCGTCTGCGCCGACACAGTCCCGGTCCTGCCAAATACGCTGGCCACCGATCCGGTCGCGCAGTTGGTCCCCGCGCTCTCCAGCCGCGTCCCGTCCGAGGAAACCTGGACACACCGGCCCGCCGTCCATGTCCCCTGATTCGTGCCGCCCTTCGACAGGCCCAGCGTTCCCGTGATCTGCGAGAAGCTGTAGTCGCCGGCCTGAGCCGTAACCGCCCCGGTTCTGCCGAAAACACTGGCCACCGCTCCGCCGCCGCCCGCTGCTCCGCTCGCCGTTCCGCTCACCACGCAGCGCCCCGTCTGCGGGACCGCAAAGGCGACGATCGCCGTATTCACGTTTGGAATCGTCACCCCGCCCGGCTCCACTTTCGCGTCAAGCTGATCGAAACACTCCACCAGCACATTCAGCGTGCCCAGGTTGTGCGTCAGTACGACGCTGGTCGACTCGCTGAACTGCTGTGAGTAGTTCTCGCGTCCACCGCATGGCTCGCCCGATGAAATCAGGTTGCCCGCGGCGTCGTATTGCGCACATTCCCCGCTTGCTGTCGCGCCCCCGCCAAAGGTCTGGAGAACTGTCGAGCTTCCGCTTTTCCCCGCGACCCCGTCGATCTGGCCGATCGCATGCGTGTGAACCTCGGCGGCTGCCCCCAGCTTCGTCCTTGCACCCGCAGCCGAAGCCGCCCCAGTGCCCCCCTGTTCCACCTTCACCACCGTCTGCCCGATTAGCGGGATGAGGCCGATCCAGCACGCCAGCGCCCGGCCGGCCATCTTTCTGAGTGCCATCTCTTATTCGCTCCACTTCGATTTCCGGCTTCGTCCAGAGGACGCCGCTCGATTTAGAGTGGAGAGCCTACGCCAAGCCAGCCTTGGCTCGGCATGTCTTAACTAATTGAAAATAAAAGAGAAATTAAATTCTCTTGTCGTGTCACCGGCCGCTGCGCCACCTGCATCCGGCCATGGTTCACCAACGCCGGGCAGAAATCGCCCTGTGACTGGACCCGGCTTTTGGGGTCACACCGTTCACCCGCCCCGGTCTCCTGTCCTGCCACACCATCGAGCGCTTCCGCCGGTGATCGCTCTCGCCTGGATCAACGAAATCGAGGTTGTCATCGCCAGGCGCGTTGGCAATGGGGTAGGGAATCAGGACGGCGTCCAGTTGCGCCGGGCAGGGGTCACAGGAAGGCTACCGCCTCCATCGGATGCATGAAAATGGTCATGCTGTGTGCCCGTGGGGCTCCTGGCGCGGTCACCAGCCCTCTGAAGGCACTCCGGTTACAGCGGCTCTGGGAATTTCAGGCTCGTTTTGCGGAGCGCCTTATCCAGCATCTCAACGGCCAACGGTTCAGCCAGGCCGCGCGAGGTCGCCAGTTCGCTGAGAATCATGATGCGTGCCCGGTCCAGCATCTTCTTCTCCCTGAACGACAACGGCTTGTGCGACTGGATCTGCAACAAGCACTTCAGAACCTCGGCCACTCCCTGCAGGCTGCCATTCTGCATCTTGACCGAATTCTCTTTGAACCGGTCTTTCCAGTCATGGCAACTCTTGCACTCGCCTTCGGATAGGAAGGAGAGCATCCTGGTGATCTCGCCGTTCCGGGTCACCTTCCGCAGACCAACCTGGTTGACGTGCGAGAACGGGACCATCACGGTGAGACAATTATAGGAGAGGCGGAGGAGGTAGAACTTTTCGGCCTGAGTGCCGAAAGAGCGGGAACTAATGTTCTCTATTGTGCCTACCCCATGGTTCGGGTAGACTACCTTTTCACCGACCTGAAAGGTCATGCGCGGACCTCGCTGACACTCACAAGAAGTTGTACACAGTTCTACATCAGAGTAGAACCTAACTGTAAACCCAGGACTATATACAAGTCAACGAAAAACCACAGAAACGGCCTGTTTGCGCGCATTTAGAAGCGTTAACATTCCAGCCCCCACGGCTCCTAAACCCATCAAAAGAGATAAGGTTGTCTTCTTCATGTAAACTATACACCTGACGCCAGTGGCATCTGTGGAAACCAGCGGTCATCCACTGGCGCTTAGACCGGCGCAGCCATCAGGCGGCGCACATACGCCAGGTTTCGGCGCATGTCGGCGCCGATATCCTTCGATGGCGAAACGGTCTCCAGGTTCGCCCATCCCGTGAAGCCGAGCTCCATGATGACCTTCATAAGCCGCTCCCACTGGACCGGTCCCTCGCCCAGATAGCCGGCGTTTTCCTTGATGTGGAACTGGCAGATCCGTGATTCGCCGAGAGTAGGTATCTCTTCGAAAGGATCGTGCCCCCAGCGGATTGCATTCTGCGGGTCATAGTAGACCTTCAGGTTCGGGCTGGAGACCCCATCCATGATGCGCAGCGAATCCGCCGCTGACAGCGAATTCTCAAGTCCCAGAGTCACGCCCATCCGCTCTGCGATCGGCGCCACCTCGCGCAGCGCCGCGACGCTGGATTCGATCTGCCCCCGCGCCACGATCTCGCACTCCCCGAAAAACGGCAGCAACAGCACCTTGCCGCCCAGGTCCCGGGTCAGGCGGATCGCATCGGAGACCCATTCCACGGCCCTGCCCGCGTTCATCATACAGTCGGCGTGGAGAGCATCGACGCAGGTTCCGGCAATGGCTATCCCGTGACGCGCCAGCGCGCCGCGGTATGCCGCGATCGCTTCCGGCCTATCCAACGGGAGCCTTGTATCGCCAGGCTTGGGTCGCCCGAAGCTGACCTCTATCCCATCGAATCCGATCGATGCCGCCAGAGCGGCGGCCTCAGGGTTGGCCCCCATCCGCAAATTCCAGTCCGTCACCCCAATGCGCAATCTGCTTCTGGCGCCCTCCACCGGCAAACCCGAAACTGCCGCGGCCAACAGTGTCCTGCGAGAAATGGCGTAGCTCATATGCGCTGCCTCGGCAACTGCTCCATTCTAAGCGAGTTTCTCCTCGCTCAGGCGGGGAGACGGAATCGGCTTGCCGTCGATCGCCGCGGCGTATGCCGCCACTTGTGCCGCTACCGCCGCCGGACCTGTGGCTGCGCTGAGGCTCAACGCGCCCGCCGGCGTACGCCAGTCAAGATGGACCCGGCCAGCGGCGGTCCGCATCTCGAATGGAGTTCGATTGGCAGATTCACCAAAACCGACTTCGCCGGGCCCGCCGAGGGCCAGTGTGAACGCCGCCCATGCCTCCGCCGTGTTCTTCCACACAACGCGCTTCGGCCCCTCCGGTGAGACAAGGTCCACCGTCACCACCAGACTCTGCTTGCCCGGGGTCACCTTCGCCGACGGCTTGTACCGCCCAAACCGCCCGCCCCGCAAGGTAAGCTGCGCATGAATGATCGTCGACTCAAGCCGGATCGCGCCATCCTCCTCTTCAAACGTGAACCCGTCAGGCAACGACTCAAAATCGAACTCCAGGAACAGCCGGCCGCAATCGAAGGCGCCGTTCTTCACCAAGTCCAGCGAGATGTGCCGGTCCCCGCCCGGATCCCGGAAATTGACCACCCCTGCCAGATAGCCCCGCTCCTGAACCGAAAACAGCAGCGGGGACGAGAAGTCATAGCCGTCTTTGATCACCCGCACCGTCAACGACGCCGCCGGACGCGACCGTCCACCGAAGAACGCCAGCACCGGCCGTCGCTGATTCCAGAAATCGCCGCGGTTGACCGATCCCAGCGAAAACGCATCATTGATATGACAGGTTCCAACCACCGGAGCGACACCCTCTCCGGCAGCCTGATACATCTCCCGGTGCTGATGGGAGTCCTGCGGCTCCAGAAACCTCGCCGCCAGTTCCTCCGGACAGCGGAAATCGTGGATTGCGGTCTCCGCGTCGCCGCCCTGTTTCACATCACCGGGCCGGGCCAACCGCAGCCGTCCGCCCAAAGACTTCTCCAGCCACAGCGGGTATCCGATATCGGTGGAGTAACAACGCGACATCGGACCGGCAAATTGCGCCCGCCGGCCATCCCAATGCGAAACCAGATGGAGCCAGCACCGCCGCTCGATCGCCGCAGCCCGGCGCCGCGCTTCTGCGTCTTTCACATACATCCGGATCCGCGTCAGATTGGCCAATGTCACCCTGGCATAGGTCGGGCTGTTGTACTCGTCAAAACTCCCCGACTCGTCAATCGCCTCGCACAGCCTGACCACCCTCTGCCTGGCATACTCCATGATCCCCGCATCGCCCAACAGTTCCCCCGCCGCAAGCGTCACAAACGTCCCCTTGACGGCGATATTGGTGTATCGCATCGAGACGTTACGCCTGATGATCGACCTCGCACAATGCAGGATCGCTTCCCTCACCCGGGTTCTCAGACCAGCCGGCAACCTGTCCCCGTGCCTGAGTTCGATCAACAGCAGTGTGGCGCCGTTGAAATCCGCCCAGTTCCAGTCCGCCGGCGCCATCTTCTCCGGCGGTTCCTCAAGATACCAGCCCCAAATGCCATACCACTTGCTCGCTTCGTCGCGGTCCTGAAGCCCCAGCACTCGGTCAAGGGTCGCCAGCGCCCTGTCGCTCTGCTGCTTGCCTCCCACCTCTAAAAGATAAAGCGCATATTCCAGCGACTCCCGCGTCGGGTGGACCCGCGAATTGTGCAGCTTCGTATGGTAGCGGTATCCCGGTCCCAGCACCCGCGTCAGCATCCGTTCCGCCTTGTCGTAACGCGGGCCCTCCAGCGCAAGCGCGCTCTCCAACAACCGCCGGTTCCAGGCTTCAGGCCAGCCCGTTTCCGTCTCCTTCGAACTCGGCGAGCAGCCGCCGGCGCCGGCCAACGCCGGAAGTGCAGCAAGCTGTCGGCGAGTGAATTCCATGAGACGGCTCCTCGTGCCGGCTTCAGACCGGATATCCATATCTTATGCAACTGCCGTCGCCGGTACGCGGCAATCCACTCCTAGGATGCATCCCGATCCAGCCCCACGGCCCCCCTCAACCGTGCCGGATTTCCAGACTGTCGGCGTCGGCGATTCCTACACGACAACAAACCGGCCCCGGCATATTCAGACGTAACACTCTGATTTTATGACGTTGCCGCCGGACATCTGGAAATGGCCCACGAATTGCTTTATCCAGGCTGGCGAGTAGTCCGCTAAGCAAAATCCAAGAAGGAAACGGGCGGCTCGTAAGACCAAGGAGGTTACTAAGATGTTTGGACTTGACTGGAGCGATCCTCAAACCCTTTGGCTGAACCTGACCAACGTCGGTTTGGGCATCGTGACGCTGGTTTGCGTGGGGGCGGTGGCCTATAACGTGGCGAGCGAGCTTTGGATCCGCAAGCATGCGACCGAGACCAACGATGCCCATGCCATGCATGTGCCTGAGTTGGGTTGGACCATGGCCGACGGCGGCGAGCCGGTGGACGCAAAGAACCCTGAGCAGAAGAAGTCCCGGTAAGCGGAGCGGAGCAAGACAGGGAGCATGTCATGAATTGCCCGTTCCTGAAGGAGGCTCACGTTCGCGGATGCACGGCGGCGCCCGTGCGGAAGCTGATCGTTGAAGGCCAGGATCCGGGTGCGGCGGAGCTGTGCAGCTCGCCCGCTCATGCGGAGTGCAGGGTGTTCCGGGAGCGCGCCGAGGCCAACGGAGGAGCTCGATGCCAGTTCCTGGACGAACAACTGGTGCAGTATTGCTCGGTTGCGCCGGTGAAGAAGTACATCCCTTACAGCGAGTCGATTATCAGCCGCTGTGGGGGCAACAACTACCAGTACTGCAGCCTTTACCTGGCGCTGGCGCAACCCGGCTACACCCACCGGGCGGCCGGTGACGACCGTGATCCGGTGGTGGAAGGCGTAAGGGTTCCGCAGCGGCTCTACTACGCGCCCAACCACATGTGGCTGAACGTAGGCGAAAACGGCAGCTGCCACATCGGCGTGGACGGGTTCCTGGCCCGGCTGATGGGCGGCCTCGAACACATCAGCTACGTGGCCATGAAAGGCGTGAAACGGCCGGCCGTGACGCTGACCGTCGAAGGCATGATGTGGCCGCTGATGTTCCCCAACGAGATCATGATCAGCGGCGTGAACCAGTATCTGCGCAGTAACCCTGAGAGGCTTGCAGCGGATCCCTACGGCTCAGGCTGGCTGTTTGAAGGTTGGGAATCGCCGGGCAGGCAGGCGGCTCATGGCCTGTTGACGGGCGGGCAGGCCGTCGACTGGATGACGCAGGAAATGGAGCGGCTCACAGAATTCGCCCACGGCTGCGCGGCCGGCAACGCTGGCGAGTTGGGTCTGGTGCTGAACGACGGCGGCGCACCCGACGCGGGGATGTTGAATCAGATGGGCTCCGACGACGTGGCGAGGCTGTTTAACGACTTCTTCTGCCCGCAGGCGTCGTGGAGCCGGCCCTAAGTAAATGGAGAACGTGGCAGATGCGTAGCGCAATCTTCTTCTTGACCGGAGTCGCGATGATGCTGCTGGGCGGCTGGGTAGGGCTGCCCAAGGTGCTCTACAAGCAGCAGGCGCAGCCGCTCGACTTCAGCCACAAGGCCCACGTGGTGAAGGCCGAAATGGACTGCACTGGCTGCCACGATTTCCGTGAGGACGGCTCTTTCGCTGGCGTGCCGAAGCTGGACAACTGCGCCGGCTGTCACGCCGAACCTGTTGGAACGACGGCGAACGAAAAGAAGCTCGTCGAGGCTCATGTGACTCCGGAAAAGGAAATCGGCTGGCTGGTCTACTCGAAGCAGCCGATCAACACCCGGTTTTCACATGCCATCCACGTCAAGAAGGCGGAACTGAAATGCGAGCGCTGCCACGGCGAGCACGGCAAGACGGAAACGCTGAGGCCCTACGAATACAACGTGGTGAGCGGCTACAGCCGTGACATCTGGGGCAGGAGCGTTTCGCGATTGAGGAGGGCAAGCCACGAAGGCATGAAGATGGACGATTGCATGGACTGCCACAAGGAAAAGGGCGCCGTGGCGGGATGCCTCGGCTGCCACCGGTAGGCGAGGAACTGAACCGATGTTGAAACGCAGAGATATCCTGATGCTGGGCGGCGGGTCCATCGTCGCGCTGCCGCTGACGCCGATTCCCTACAAACTTCTGGACGACACGGCAATCTGGACGCAGAACTGGCCCTGGATCCCGGTGCCCAAGGCCGGCGCGGCGTCGGTGAAAAACAGCGTCTGCACGCTGTGCCGCGCCGGGTGTGCGATCGCGGTGCGCATGGTCGACGACAGGCCGATCGGCGTCATGCCGCGGGGCGAGGCGCCGGGAGGCATCTGCGCGCTTGCCTTCGGATCGCACCAGTTGCCCTGGCATAAGGCGCGGCTGCGGACCTGCCTGCTCGACGGCAAGCCCGCCGATTGCGCCGGTGTCGCCGCTGCCGTAGCCAACGCGGCGGCAGGCGGCAAGACGGTCGCCGTGCTCGACGAACGGCCGGGCAGAGCGATGTCCGGGCTCTACCGCAGGTTCGCCTCGGCGATGGAAAAAGGGATCTATGCGACGCCGGTCATCCAGGAGACGGCGACACTTGAGGCGGCCGGTCAACTTTGCGGCGGCAAGTCAAAGCTACGATACGACTGGTCCAAAGCCGCAACGGTCCTGAGCGTCGGCGCTCCGCTGCTCGATGGGTGGCCTGGCGCTGCCGAACTGATCGCCCGCCGGGCGAAGGGCGAAGTGAAACTAATCCACGCCGGGTCGAACTACTCGCGGCAGGCTCAGCTCTCCGAACGATTCATCCCGCTGGCGCCGGGCAGCGAGTGCGCTTTCGCCCTCGGACTGGCCGGCGCATTGATGGCGCAGGGCGCGCCTAAGGCGGACGGCCTGCGCGAGTTTGAATCGATCGTCTCACGGTTCCCCCTCGAACGCGCCTCGGCCATGACGGCCCTGAAGCCGGAGACATTCAAAGAACTGGCGCAGATACTCGCCGGCAACTCGCCGGCAGTCGTGGTAGGCGGCGGCGACTTCGCCTCAGGCCCGTTCGAAGCCGAGACCGAGGAACTGCTGGCGGCCTTGAACGTCCTGCTCGGCAGTGTCGGACGCGAAGGCGGCATCATCGCTCGGCCTGAATGGCCAGGCGAAGCCGAATCAAAGCGCTGGAACGAAATCCCCGACGGAAGCGTTGACGTTCTGATCGCCGACCGTGCGGCGGCAGGTTTCGCACTGCCTTGGAACGTGATCGAACGCAAACTCGCAAAGGGCGCTTTCGTTGCGGCCATCTCAACCTGGAACGAAGGCCTCGCCACCCGCGCGCAGGCTGTGGTGGCCGCCCCGGCTCCGATGGAGGACTGGACCGAGAGCGCTCAGGCCGATCAGGCCGGGTGGGCTGTGGCGCCCGCGGTGCTCAAGCGCCAGGAAGGCGCGGTGACGCCGGACGAGTTCCTCACTGCCCTGGCTGCGGCCATGAGCCTTCAGCTTGGCGATGGGTTTGGCATCGAGGACGAAATGAAGAGCCTCGCCGCGAAAATCCACGCCTCGAAGAAGGGCGAGGCATCGGGTCAGAAGGTCAGTGCAATGGCCACGGCCGATGACCTTTGGAAAGCGATCTCGGAAGGCGCGGCCTGGTCAGACCAGGCCGCACCGGCTCAGTCTCTGAAGCCGCGCCTGCCCGGCGCGAAACCGGAAGAGATGGAGCGCCTGCTGGCGGTGGCCAACAGCCATCCGCCCAAATCGAAACCCGAGGGCTTTCCTCTGGCACTGCTGGCCACCGGCTGGGTCGCCGCGGGCGCGGGCGCCAAGCCGCCGCTGGCGAGAAAAGTAGAGGACGAATCGCTGCTGAGGCGGCCGGCTGGACGGGCGGCGATGAATCCGTCGACGGCCCAGGGCTTGGGCCTGAAGAACGGCGATGCGGTGAAGGTGGAAACCCGGCGAGGCGAGCAGCAGATGACGCTGACGCTCGACGACGCTGTGCTGCCGAACGCAATTGAATCCGAGGTCGTCGGCGGCGGCGCGATGGAGCTTTTCGAAGCCGGCCCGGACGGGACCTGGCGCCAGGCCTGGGCGCGAGTAAGGAGGGCGTAGCGATGGCGGCCGGAGCGAATGAAATGAAGAAGACGAACCGGAAGTACCGCTACGGAATGGTGATCGACCTGGACGCCTGCACAGGTTGCGGCGCATGCATGGTGGCCTGTGCCGCGGAAAACAACCTCGCCCCGGCCCCGGCCAAAGTGACCGACCGGACATCGATCACGCTGATGCGGGTTTTCCAGGTGAAGGAACCGGCTCCGATGCCGGCGCGCAAGACCGCATTCGTGCCCATGATGTGCATGCAGTGCGACGATCCGCCTTGCGAGCACGTCTGCCCCCAGCAGGCCGTCGAACTCGATCCCCGTACCGGCATCGTCGACCAGATGGTCCAGCGCTGCTTCGGCTGCCGCTATTGCATGGCCGCCTGCCCGTTCCACGCCCGCTACTTCAACTGGTTCGACCCGGAATGGCCGGCGGGCATGGAGCAGACATTGAACCCTGCCGTCGCCCCAAGAATGCGCGGCGTCGTCGAAAAATGCGACCTCTGCCACGGCCGCTTCCACGAAGCGCAGGACCGCGCGGCGATGGAAGGTTCCGACAACATCACCTATCAGCCCGCTTGCGCCGAGGCTTGCCCGGCTCAGGCCATCCGCATCGGCGACCTCAACAACCCCGATGACCCGATCCAGGTGCAGATCGGCAAGCCCGAGACTTTCCAGTTCCTCGTCAAACTCGGGACCAAACCGAAGATGTACTACCAATCCAAGCACGACTGGGTGAAACGGCTCGCCGAACGCGACTCGGCCAACGGCAATTCCAACAGGAGGGATGCGTAACATGGCGGCCAGCGCAATCAAACCTCCGCTGACGGCTGAAATCGCCGCCAGCGAACGGCAGTGGATCGCCCGCGGGTTGGAGAGGTGTTCTCCGCTCGCCTTCGCCGGCTGGATGGCCCCCTGGCTCATCCTGCTCGGTGTCGGCATCTACGCCACTTACCTCTGCCTGCGCTACGGCCTCGGCGCCACTAACCTCGACAACCGCTTCGGATTCGGCCTCTGGATCTTCCTCGACCTTGCAGTCATCGCCCTCGGCGCCGGCGCCTTCTTCTCCGGCTTCCTCCTCTACATCCTCAAATGGAAAGAGATCAAAGCCGTCATCAGCAGCGCCGTCGTACTCGGCTTCCTCTGCTACAGCGGCGCCATGGCCATCCTCGCCATCGACGTCGGACAACCGCTGCGCTCCTGGTTCACCTTCTGGCACCCGAATGTTCATTCGATGCTCACCGAGGTGACGTTCTGTATCACTTGCTACCTCATCGTCCTGACCATCGAATACCTGCCCATCCTGCTTAAGAACAGGCGTATCAAACAGGTGCCCTCGTTCCTGGTCTTCGAATGGGAACTGCATAAGCTCATCCCCGTCATGGCCGGCATCGGCTGCCTGCTGTCGTTCTTCCACCAGGGCTCGCTCGGCGGTCTGTTCGGCGTCATGCGCGGCCGTCCCTTCGCCTTCCGCGAAGGCTTCGCCATCTGGCCCACGACGTTCTTCCTCTTCGTCCTCTCCGCCGCCGCCGTCGGCCCCAGCTTCATCATCCTCACCACCAAACTCGTCGAGAAGATCACCAGCAAGCGCCTGGTCAAGGAACAGGTCTACCAGACCCTCGCCAAGACCACAGGCGTCCTGCTGACGGCCTACATTGCCTTGAAGAGCGTCGACACCCTGATCTGGCTGAACTCGACTTCCTTCAATGCCGGCTTCGCCCCCTGGGAATACTACGAATGGAAGCCCTTCGGCGGCTGGATCCTGTTTGCCGAAATCGTCGTCTTCGGTATGGTGCCGGCCCTGATGCTGCTGTCGAAACGGATCCGAACCCGCCGCGGCGTTATCGTGCTCGGCGCTCTGCTGGCGTGCACGGGCGTGGTGCTCAACCGCTTCGTCATGACCATCCAGACCCTGGCGTTGCCCACCCTCAGCTTCGACGAGTTCATGACTTACATGCCCAACTGGGTTGAGTTTGCGGTGTTTGGAATGGTGATCGCATACGCGGTCATCGTCTACTCACTGTCGTACAGGTACTTGAATCTGTTTCCGCAGGAGAAGGAACTCTCTGCGGGCAACGTGGAGGTAAATGATGTTCCCGTTCGTTGATGGCTTTCACTGGACTTTCGGTCACGTTCTTTTCCTGAGCATCTTCGGAATCGTCCTCGCTGTGATTGCGGTCACCCTCTTGGTGTCGCTCCGCAGGACGGCCAGGGAGAGCAAGCCCGGCAAAGCCGAGGCGGTCCGCTGGAAGAGCGAATTCCACGACCTCACCGACGACGAACGCCGCTGCCGGCACGACCTCGCCGGACGCGTCGACCACCGCCATTGCCACAACGAATTCGATTGCCGGCAGTGCGAGACCCACCCCAAACTGGCCAGCGTCACAGCCGCCGAATTCGACTTCAGTACCTACGGGCTGGACTACCCGATGGACCGTTTCTACCACCGCGGCCAGACCTGGGTGAAACGCGAGAGCGATGGCACGCTGACCGTCGGATTGACCGACCTGGGCAAACGGCTCCTCGGCCAGCCTGACCGCGTCAATCTCCCCAACACCGGAGACAAGGTCTTTGCCAATGGACGCGGTTGGACGGCCTCCCGCGGCGGAGTCGAGGTCAGAATCCTGGCGCCGGTGGACGGGGAAGTGATCGCCACAGGCGGTCCGGACAGCGAATTCTATCTGCGGGTGAAGCCGTTGGAAACCAATCCGAACCTCGCGCACTTGCTTCGTGGCCAGGAAGTGAGCGGCTGGGTCCGGGCTCAGTTGGAGCAACTGCAGATTCTGGTGACTCCCGCCGGATCAACCGCCTCCCTCGCCGACGGCGGCGTGCTGATGGAGGATCTGCCCAAAGCCCAGCCCGAAGCCAATTGGGACAAAGTCTACGGCGAAATGTTCATGGCGCCGTAAACCGCATCCGGTGCGGCATCACGCTGTTCGCACCGCCCCGCTTACAGACTCAACATGATCCGGGCCGCCCTCACATCCTGGGCGGCCCATTTATTGTTGACCTCAGCCCGGTCACAGCGCCTGAACGCGGATCCACCCATCCCGGAACAGAATGCCAGCCAGGATGAACAGCGCCGCGGCCAGCGCTCGCAGCGTGTATACATAGGCCCGCCCTGTCAACAGGCCGCGCATCCGGCCCAGCAGCAAGGCCACACCCACCTTCGATCCGATCAGGCAGGCATAGAACGCGGCGAGAAATGCCGCCGGCTGAACTGCGCCGCCAGACCAGCCTTTCAGAACCAGCGGCGCGCCGACAGTCGACCAGAACAAATACACGTGCGGGTTGAGGAAATTCATCGCCACGGCCTTTGCCAGCGACCTGGGCGCGCCCTCCGGCGCTCCCGCCGAAGGCGGCTTGGCCCGCAAGGTCTCGATGCCCAGAACAAGCAGAAATAGTGCTCCAGCGATCGACACGACAGCCATTGCCGCACCCGCGTCACGCAGGCGGGAGAGTACCCAAAGCGATAGGGCAACGATCGGCAGATCTGAAATCAGCGGCGCGAAAGAGACGATAATCCCTTCGCGCCGCCCGTAGCGCAGTGTCTGCGCGACCACCAGCGTCAGTATCGGCCCAGGCGAGATCCCCGCGGCAAGGCCCAGCCCCGCACCCAAAAACAGAAACTCAGTCAATGAACCGATCTCCCGCCCGGCTCCCGGCCCTGCCCATCAGCGTCATGGTCTCGCGGCGGTTGCCGCGGCAGCAAGCGCCTGTTCCATATCGCGCATCAGGTCGTGCCAGTCTTCCACCCCAACCGAGATCCGGACCAGACCGTCGGTGATGCCGGCGATCTCCAACTCCCCGGCGCTGCAACCGGAGTGTGTCGTCGTCTTTGGATGACAGGCCAGCGTCTCCATCCCGCCGAGCGAGACGGCATTGTGCGCCAGTTTCAAGCTTCGGAGAAACTCGAACGCCGCCGGCCGGCCGCCATGCAGGTCAATGGCGATCATGGCGCCAGGGTAGTCGGTCTGCGACAGCCGGATGCGGATCTGCTCCGGATCGTTGAACAGCGTCGGATAGTACACCTTCCGAATCTCAGGCCTTTTTACCAGCCCCTCGGCGATCCGTTGCGCATTCTTGCTCTGCCGGTTCATGCGCAGCGATACCGTCGGCAGCCGGCCGTCCAGAATCCAGCACTCGTCCGGTTGCAGGATGTTGCCATACAATCCCCGCCGCGACCGGACCGCTGCCTCCAGCCCCGCATCAACCCCTATCGCCACCCCGGCCAGCAAGTCCGAAAACCCGCCCAAATACTTCGTCGCCGAATACAACACGACATCGGCGCCGTGGACGATCGGATGCTGGAACGCCGGCCCCAGAAACGTGTTGTCCACCATCACTACAGGTTTCGGCTCCACCCGTGCTGCCGTCAGCGCCGCCCGCTTGATGTCGGTCATCACCATCGTCGGGTTCGCCGGGCTCTCGATCAGGACAGCTCTTAATCTCTCCGTGGTCAGAATCGCCTGGTCCAATTCGGCGCTTCGGCCGGCGACTACTGGAATGCAGCGGACACCGAAAGGCTCGAAGAACTTATGCAGCAGACTCTGCGTTCCGCCATATAGCGGAACAGTGTGCAGGATTGCATCGCCCTGCTCCACGCAGGCCAGCAGCGTGGTCATGATTGCCGCCATCCCGCTGTTGAACACCACCGCCCACTGCGAGCCCTCCTCAAGCGGAATGATCTGGTCTTCCAATATCTGCGCGTTTGGATGATTGAACCGCGAATAGATGAGATCCATCGCCTCGCCTGGTTCAGGCTTGGCTCGCCCCGAGAGAAGCTCGAAGGCCCGCTCGGCCGCCTCGGGACTCGAAAACACGTACGTCGAACTGCGGAATACCGCGGGCCGCGCGCTGCCCACGCTCAGGCGCGGATCGAATCCGCGGGTCAGTACCGCAGTGGAAGGGTGAGAACCGGAGTGATGGCGTTCAGACATGCGGACCTCCTTCGAGTGTGCCCGGTCGGCGCTCGTTACACCCTGGATTGTAACGCCGCGGACGCTATCGGATCGCCCTGCGAAGCACCATCGGCCCGTCCTCGGGAACCACGCCGAAGTCGATGCCCGTGCGCTGCGGATTCGAGATCCCGAACGAGACCTCCAAGGCGCCATCGGCCTGCCTCAACAGGATCGACCCGCTCAACGGCGCCGAAATATCGAATCGCAGGATCGGGTTGGTGATCTTGCCGGTGAAATTGAACCGCACCAACGGATTGAACTTCTCCTCCGCCGGCACCGCGAATGTGCACTCAAACGATCCTTCAACCTCTGCCCCGCTCTGGCTGACCTCCAGACGCGCCGAGGAGGGCTCATAGGCGCCGCTCGGCAGTTTCCTTGCGCGCGGGTTGTTCATCGCCCACACCCCGCCGACATTGGGAACCAAAGCTCCTCCAGCCGATTGCACCACCGCTGCAACTGCCGGCGAGGCCGCTTGAACCGCAGCTTCCTGTTTGACAGGCGGCGGCTCGGCTTCGCTGCTCCGCGCCGTCAACGCCTCCAGCGGCAAATTGGCGAGTTGGCCCCGCATCTTTGTGTAGACGCCCGCCCAGGCCGCGTCTTCCTTCGACGCTTCCGCTTCCGCCGTGACGGTCCACTCCGCAAGCCGGGCATAAGCCTTCGCCACCGTCTCCCGGTTTGCCGCCGCCAGCCGCCAGTTGGTCTCCAACCGGTCCAATTCACGCCCGCGGCGTGAGATGATCGTGCGGAGTTCCAGCAGGTCGGTCTTCTCTTTCTGAAGCGCCGCGGCGCGTATCCGGTCGGTGCCGGCAGTCGCCTTGATCTCCGCGTCCAGTAGCGCCGTCGCGCTCCCGATGTCCGCCAGCAATTCCCTGTCGGCCGCAAGAATCAGTTGGACTTCACCTGTCTTACCACCCGCCGGCGCCGGCGGCGGCTTGGCTGCCGCGGCATACGAATCCCGCAGAGCGTTCAGGTAGGCCTGGCGTGTGCGATTGACGGCCAGACGCGCCTTCTCGGCAGCCTGAATCCTGACCTCAGCCTCGCTCGCCGGCAGACGCCTTATCTGTTCCGTCAGGCTCTCCTGGATGACAGACCAGATGTCAACCGACGCCGCATATGCTTCCCGCGCCGCCTCCACTTGCGATACCTGAGCCTGTGCCGCATGGGCATCAGGGATCAGGAAGATGAGTAGTCCGGCCACAACCGCCGCTTCCCTGGCGCGACTATGAGGCTTCCGGCCTGCGGCCGCCTTCACTTTTTTGCCCCCTTCGTCCGTTTCGTCGCCCTGGCTGGAACGCGGAAGGGATCAGCCGCCGGCTCGGTCTTTTCGATGCATGCCCGTTCGATCTCGAATTTCGAGGATGTGAAATACGCGTTCAACAGGCTCTCTTCCGTCGTCAGGTCGCCCAGCATCGAGCCAACCAGAGACTTCACATCCAGGCCGGACTCTCCGGCCAGCCCTGCAAGCGCACCCGGTTGCGGCAGCGAACCCGCTTCCGCCAGGAAACCACGAGCCGCTGCCGCCTCGTGATTCGGGTCCACCTTCGCCATCAGGGCAGCCGACGTCTCCAAATCCCCGCTCAACAATGCGACGGCCTTCCCCATCTCCCCGGCGTCGACCTTCGGCTCCACTTTCGGCGCAGCGGCCCCCGCTGCCCGGCTCGCCACTTCCGTCAGCAATTGGCGCCTCCGCTGCGATGCCTCGACAAAGGCCTTTGCCGCTGCCACGTTGGCTGAGGCAGTCTGTGCCTCGCAACGCTGGGGACTCCTTGCCCTCTCTCGATACACCTTGTGCGACTGGGTCGCCCGTACCTGCAGATCAAACAGGTTCGGCTGTCTCGCAGGAGCCGCGGTTTGCATAACGAGCGGAAGCAGAATGGAAACCAGAATCATATGAGATATATGTCAGGTTCAGGCATGCATGGGCGGACACCCGGCCGCGCATCACCCAACGATACAAGATACTAGCAGATATGCCGCTCACGCGGTCCCACTGAACCATAGTTCGGGCAGCGCTATCCTCTGACAGCAGCCGCCAGGGCAACTTCGACCGCGCCAATCTGCTCCGAAGCGAAATCGCAGTGGGTGACCAGCCGCAGGGCCGCCCGCGAGATCGGATTCATTAGAACCCCAGCCTCCTTCAAAGCCGCGCTCACCTCCTGCGCCGTCCTGCCCGTTTCCGCCACATCGAAGATGACGATATTCGTTGCCGGCTGAGGATTCACCACCCGGACCCCGGCAAGCGATCCCAGGAAATCCGCAAGCCTTCTCGCATTCTCGTGATCGTCCGCAAGGCGTTCGATCATGGATTCAAACGCCAACAACCCCGCCGCCGCCAGCACTCCGGCCTGCCGCATCCCTCCCCCAAGTCGCTTTCTGTACAACCGTCCACGCTCGATCAGATCCCTGGGCCCGGCCAGAATCGATCCCGCCGGCGCAGCCAGCCCTTTCGACAGGCAGAACATCACCGTATCCACGTCCCGGCAGATCCGGGAAACCGCCACGCCCTGTGCCACCGAGGCGTTGAACACCCGCGCCCCGTCCAGATGCACCCCAATCCCCCGCTTGCGCGCCTCATGGCAGATCTCGTCCAGCGTCTCCAGCGGATACACCGTCCCGCCTGCCATATTGTGCGTGTTCTCCAACTCGATGCAGCCCGTCTGCGCCCAGTGCGGCCCCAGCGGCCTCACATACGGCTCGATCTTCTCCCACGTCAGAATGCCGTCCGCGGTGTCCACCGGCCGGATCAGGCAACCCGCAAACCAGGCCGCCATCGAAAGCTCGTAGTTCAACAAATGTCCGTGCGACTCGCAGATGATCTCCTGCCCGTGGGTTGTAAGCAATTTGATGCCGATCGTGTTGCCCATCGTGCCCGTGGGCACAAACAGCGCCGCTTGCTTCCCCACAAGTTCCGCGGCCCGCGCTTCCAGGCGGTTCACTGTCGGATCTTCACCATAGACGTCGTCACCCAACTCGGCGTCGAACATCGCCTGTCTCATCGCCAACGTCGGCCGCGTGACCGTGTCGCTTCTCAAATCGATCATCCCGGACATGTGTGAATGAATACCTCGAAAACATCATTGGACAACAGAACGCCGCGCCGCGTCAGCCGCAGCCTCCGCTCGTCATACTCCACCAACCCCATTTCGACCAGCCGCTCCACATCTTTCCTATACGGCGCAATCCGCTCCGGCCCCGCCTCCACCCCCTCCATCTGCCGCAAGCCAAGAAAGAAGTACTCCTCCTCCATCGACGCCACCGTCCTCTCAACCACCGCCGCCCCTGCCTCCCTCATCCGCACCACATAATCCGCGGGCGATTCAGCGTTCTGCCACCGCTTACCGCCGCAAAACGAGTGAGCGTCGGCGCCGAAACCGAGATACGGCTCCAGCCGCCAGTACTTCAGATTGTGAACCGACTCATAGCCCGCCCTCGCGAAGTTCGATATCTCATACCTCGCCAGCCCATGCTCCGCCAGCATGTCCACCGCCTTCTCATAGAAACCAGCGATGTCCTCTTCCCGCGGCACCCTTCCGGCGCCATACTTGGTCCCTCCATCCAGGATCTCGAGCCCCAGCCGCGAATCCTCATCCACCTCGAGCATGTAGATCGAAACGTGCGGGACATCCAGCCGCCTCACCCAATCAAGCGAGTCATTCCAGGATTCCTCCGTCTGGCGCGGCAACCCGCTGATCAGGTCCACCGAGATGTTGGATATCCCGCTCCCCCGCAGGATCTCAACCTCGCTCGCCACAATCCCGGCCGTGTGCTTCCGGCCTGTCCCCCTCAACTCCGCCTGCGCGAACGACTGTACCCCCAGTGACACCCGGTTGATCCCAGCCCTAGCCCATGCCCCGGCCAATTCAGCCGTTATGCCCCCCGGAGCCGCTTCAACCGTGGCCTCGCGCCACTTCCCGCCGGGGATCGCCTCCAACAACCGGGCCAGCTTGCCCGGATCCATCTGTGACGGTGTCCCGCCTCCCAGGTAAACCGTCTCCGGCGTCCACGGCCACTCCGTGCTCTTGATCTCGGCCAGCAGCGCCTCGAAGTACTCCCCCTCCAGCGCCGCCGGGAACACCCCGGAGGCGAAGTTGCAGTAGGTGCACTTCTGGGCACAGAAGGGATACGAAATGTAGACCCCGGCCACTGGCGTCTAGTACGTGAAGTCCGGCACGCGTTTCCGGATCGCCGACGCTATCAACTCGTCCAGCGATTCCCTGGTCGCGCCATGAACGAACGCGCCCCTCGTCTCGTCCCAGTCCAGCTTGAAGCTCTGGACATGCGCCGAGACCCAGATCTGCCTTACCGGCGAATTCGGGCTCACCACAAAACGCTCCCGGGGATCTTCAAACTCGATCACCAGCGCGCCGGCGCTCATGTCGGCATCGAATTCGAAATCGCCCGAGGCCTCGGCGAGCTTCGAGTGAAGCGCTTCAAGGGCCTCTCCGGCCCGCAGTTGAAATTCCTGGTCTTCCATGGCGGTTGCTGCTGTCTGTATTAATGATATCCGGTGCGGCCCGGTCTTCGACTTTGATACTCTCGGGTTTGCCGCAGCCGCCGGCTCAGGCACAGCATGAGAACCATCTGCATCCCACACACTGAACTGCCGGGTACAAGCGCGCTCTTCGCTGATTACCTCTATCGCTTCGACCGCGTGGCCCGTTTCTACCGCCACGATCCCCATAACCCCACCTCCATCGGCCGCGCGGCGTCTGAAATCGACATCCCCCACCAGCGCCGCCAGGACCTCGTCTCCGTCCTCAGGGATCTCAACGGCGAATCGCCGGCCCTTTCGATGCTTGAATTGCCTGACACCGTAGCCGTCGTCACCGGTCAGCAGGTCGGACTTTTCGGCGGGCCAGCCTACACCCTCTACAAGGCCCTCACCGCCGCCAAACTCGCCCAGCAGCTCAACAACAACGGCATCCGCGCCGTCCCCGTCTTCTGGCTGGCGACTGAGGATCATGACTTCCAGGAGGTCAACCACTGCCACGTCTATGGCCGCAGACGCCGCCCCGTGCGCCTCGAGGCCGGCAGCAGCGCCGGATCAGGACGTCCAGTCGGCTCGGTCGTCATTCAGGAATCCCCGCTCAATCTTCTGCGCCAGACGCTCGCCGGTCTCCTCCATGCCGACGAAATCACAAGCCTCGTCGAGGATGCCTATCTGCCCGGCCTGACTTTCGGCGCTGCGTTCCAGCGACTGATGGAACGCCTGCTCGCCGGTTTCGGCTTCGTGTTCGTCGATCCGCTGGCTCCCGGATTCCGGCGCCTCGCCGCTCCATTGCTGTCCGAAGCCGCCTCAAGAACCGCTGAACTCTCCGCGGCTATGAAGCTCCGCAGCGCGGATCTCACCGCCGCCGGCTACCACGCCCAGGTCCACTTCGAGGAATCCACTTCGCTTTTTTTCATCCTTGAGAACGATAACCGCCTCAACTTGAAGTTCAAGGACGGCCTCTACCACGATGGCAGCCGCACCCTCTCGCCCGCCGATCTGGCCGCCGTTGGCGAACGCCTTTCGCCCACAGCCCTCCTCCGCCCCGTCATGCAGGACTACCTGCTGCCCACTGCCGCCTATGTCGGCGGTCCCGCCGAAATCGCCTACCTCGCCCAGTCCGAAGTCCTCTACCGCACCCTGCTCGGACGCGCTCCCGTGCCCGTCTCGCGCTCCGGTTTTACCCTCCTTGATGAACGCAGCCGGATGCTCATGGAGCGCTACCACCTCACTCTGGCCGACTGTTTCCACGGCGAGGAAACCCTCCGCCGCCGCGTCGCCCACGTCTTGCTGCCCGACGAACTGGACGCCACATTCCAGGACGCCATCCTCGACGTCCGCGCCGCCGCCGACAAACTGAGAGGCGAACTCCACCAGTTCGATCCCACGCTCGCCGCCGCCATGGAAAAGAGTAAAGCCAAAGTGCTCTACCAGTTCGAAAAGATTCAGCGAAAGGCGGCCGCCGAGGCGCTCCGCCGCAACACTCTGGCCGATTCAGCGGCAGGCCACATCTCCGGTCTCGTCTTCCCCAACCGCCATCTGCAGGAACGCTTCTATTCCATCCTGCCCTTCCTGGCCACCCACGGCCTGGATTTGATTGATACGATCTACGAAAATACCCAGCAGGGCTGCCCGGACCACCTCATGCTCACGGTCTAGGCCCCCGGCTTTAAGGAGTCCCCATGAAGATCAACACGGTCAAAAAAGCCCTCCGGGAAGGCCGCATTCAGATAGGTCTCGGCTACCAGCAGTTCCGCTCCCAGGACGCCATCCGCACCCTCGCCGCCGCCGGGTTCGACTGGGCCTTCCTGGATGGGGAACATGGCGGCTTCGGGACGTCAGAACTGCAGGATCTCTGCCGCATGGCGGTGAAAACCTCGCTCAGCCCCATCGTCCGCGTCGCCGACCTCCAATACGCCCTCATCGCACGCGCGCTCGATTGCGGCGCTGAAGGCGTCATCTTCCCCCGCGTCGAAGATCCCGAAATCCTCCAAAAGGCCGTCAGCTGGACCAAATTCCCGCCCGAAGGCGCCCGCGGCTGCGGACTCACCCCTCTCCATATCGATTTCGAACCGGCGTCGATAGCCGAAATCATGCGCCATGCCAACGAGCAGACCATGGTCGTGCTTCAGATTGAAACCGTCAAGGCCGTCGAGGCCATGGACGAACTGCTCAGCGTCCCCCACCTCGACGCCGTCATGATCGGCCCCGTCGACCTCACCATCAGCCTCGGCGTGCCCGGCGAGTTCGAACACCCCAAAATGCTCGCAACCGTCGAAAAGATCGTCGCCGCCTGCAAGGCCCACGGCGTCGTGCCCGGCGCCCAGGCCCGCAATCAGGCTCTCGCAAAGCGCTGGAAAGACATGGGTATGCTCTTTGTAGGCTGCGGCAGCGAAGTCGCCATGCTCTATGAAAAGGGCCGCGAGGTCGTCGCGGCCCTTCGTTAACTGAACCTCCGCCCGCCGCTTACCTGGCGATTCGGAGAATCTCGCTCTGGATCACGGCAAAGGCTCGCGCCAGCTGCGTCTGGTCCGGCGCGTACGCGTACAAACCTGGCTGCTGGCTCGTGTTGTAACTCGGACCCGTCGGGTCGTTCGCCACCCGCTTCAGCAAGACTTCGTCCACGCTCGCAAGACCGATCGAGTAGATGACCGGGTACAGCGTGCTGTGGCTCCGAATCGTGTTCGCCTGGTTGTCCAGAGCGTTCGATGCGGCTTTCTCAATGGTGATTGGCTTGTCAGGCCTCAGTTTGCCTGCGTACGCGCCCGAGCTGAACTTATCGCTCGACAGCGGATTCATGTAGCAGCAGTTGGTGGCGTTCCCATAGAGGTCGGTGTTCGGAATGTAGGCGACGTCCCGGCGTGCATAGTAGATGTTGCTCAAGAACCGGCACCCACTTGCATACTCATCCGAGGTCGTCACCGAACTATTGATCGGATTCAGGTGCGGCGACGTCAACGATTGGACGGCGGAGGAGATGATCGCGCCGGTGTTTCCCGTCGAGGCGGCGGTCCCCGTGGCAACGATAATGCCCCGTCTCGGAATGGGATTCCAACCAACCTGCCCGGCTATCTTACCGGCCGAGTCCTTACAGGTACTCGGTGGAATCGAGTACTGATTGTATGTGTAACTGTAGCCATCGTTACCGTACCCGTACCTGGTATCGGTCGCCGTCTTGATCGGAAATACCGCCGGCAATGCCGTCGGTTGTCCGTCTGTGAAGAACACGATGATGTTCAGAGCGCCCGGCTCATTCATCGCCTCGATCTCGTCCCAGGCTTCCTTCATCGCCTGGACACTGTTCGTGCCCCCCGTGCAAGTGATCAAGTCGACCTGGGCGGCAAGCGTCGGGCTCGACGTCTTGAAATCACGGTTCGGCAAGTAGCCCATCGAATAGCCTGTGCTGTACGCCACCATGCCGATACGGTCGCGCCCGTTCGCGAATCCGTCGATGAACTGCTTCGCGGCGTTCTTCATCGTCGTGCATGCCGCCGACATCGATCCAGACCGGTCCAGTACCAGCATCAGATTCACGTCGCGCCGCGACGCCGTGCTCGTCGTGTTGATGTCGACATGCCGGAAGCCCAGGAATCCCATGAACCATGTATGGGCGCGCGTACTCGCATTCACATGCACGGTCCTGATGCGCGATGTCGTCTCTGCCACCGAGATCGTCACCGATTTCGAAAGCGTGTCCATGTAGCCGTCCGGGAAGTTCGCATGGAAGAACGCCTCCGCACGGCTTCTGGCCGCATTCTCCTGATCCGCCATCGTCAACCCGACCGTCAGATTGCGCGCCGCGGCAAGCGCGGCGGCGTCGGCGGCCGCAGTCAACTTCGCCTTCACCACATACATGTAGCTGGCGTCGATCGCCAGGCCCACTACCGGAATCAGGCAGATCGTGAATATCGCGGTCAGCAGCAGCGCGACACCCTTCTCCCGATACCTTCTCAAACGCTCCCGCCTTGCGGCGCTTCTGTGTGTTGACGGTGTCATCAGAAGATACTCCGGTTGTATGCGCCCTTGCCCATCCCGAACCCCGTTCCCGCACTTGAGAAATAGGTTTCGGCAATGTAGGCGCTCTCGCCCTCTCCCAACAGCAGCGTGGAATTGAAATTCGACAGCACCAGCGCCGACTGCTTCAGAAAGTCAGTTGCCGACGCATCGCCATTGGAGCCAAAAAAGCTCGCCGCCGGATTGCCGTACGAACTGGTTCGCAGGCTCGTGTTGCCAAACGCGATGCGCCCGGTAATCACCGTCTGTCCGCGATTGGTGCAATCTGTCAGCGAGACCCCGCCGGCCGCGCACTCCGCATCGCCGACCTTCAACGTGCGCGTCAGATAGACCACGCCGTCGCCGCCTGTCAACTGAAGGTTGAGCCCCTGCGCCATCCTGATCAGCAACAGCTTGTTCCCCGTAACTGCGAAGTTCAGACCGCGCGCATACATGTGGCCCGCGCTCCTGGTCACCTGATTCGCTTGAATCGCCCTGTTCAGCGACATGCCGATGCCCACCGAGCCCACCATCAGCGGCACGAGAAAGATGAAACACAACGTGGACTCAAGAAGCGCGTTTCCGCCCTCGCGTTTCTTCCGGTTTCTGGTCCTGTTCATCAACATCCCTCCGACCTCTCCTTCCGCGTCATCCCACCGGTTCCCGCACGCCGAGCGGGCGCCTCACCCGGCTAACGCGCCGGTGGCAGCGTCCCCGCCGGCAATCCCTCCATGCGGTCCAAGGCCCGCGCAACCAGGGTCATGTTTGTCTGTTGCCTCCATACCGGGACGATCCACTTCCAGGTGTAGTTCTCCACCGAGATCTCCACCAGATTCCCCGGCCAGTTGTAGGTCGTCTCCACAAACGTGTCCGGCTGGTAGTAGCGCACCTTGATCTTGTCCGCACCGGACACGCCGTTCAAGAAGCCCAGAGCATTCTGTTGCACCACCGTCTTGATCGACGAGTCATGCCCCATGCCCGCCTTCAATTGATAGGTCACGGCATAGCGCGCCCCTTCCCTCACCGCATGTTGAAAAGTGCTCTTGATGAAGATCACCAGCCCGTAGTCGAGAATGGCGAAGATCACCGCGAACAGCGGCAGGAAGATCAGCGCCGTCTCCAGAATCGTGTTGCCCCGTTGTCGTCGTCTACGCATGACTCTATTCCGCCTATCGGCAGTTACCTGCCTCCAATATGAGGGGTGAAGGACAAGAAATTTTCGCTAAGTACAAAATTAGGTGCTATTCCCCTCCCGCGATAGGTATAAGCACCTACGTCCGGCTCCCCATCTTCTGCCGACAACGCGAAGGTGGTTAGAATCGGATAGAGGATGAGCCCTATGGCATCAACGCAATCCGGACCTCAGGCACCCAGTGATTTAACTGAGAACAGAGACGTCATCCGCCTTCGTCATACCAAATGAAGCCGTCCCGCACTCTCACATCCCTCCTCGCCCCCCCGGAACCGCTCATCCGCAATCCTCGCGAGCACCGCCGGGACGCCCCTCTCGGCCGCTGGAACCTTTACATCGGCGGTGCCAACCGCCACGTCGACGGCTACGTCAACCTCGACATCGACCCCGCCCCAGGCGTCAACGTCCAGGCCGACGCCCACCTTCTCCCCTTCCGCGACGCCCTATTCACCCGCGTCGAATGCGATGCCGTCCTCGAACACGTCGTCGACCCCGAGCGCGTCATGCGCGAAATCGAACGAGTTCTCGCCCCCGGCGGCTGGGCACACGCTGTCGCCCCCTTCTGCCACCCCTTCCACGCCTACCCCAGCGACTACCGCCGTTTTACCCCCGAAGGCCTGCGCTCCATGGCCGGCTCGCTCGAAGTCATCGAAACCGGCTGGCGCACCGGCCCCGCCGCAACTATGCTCGTCTTCACCATCGAATTCGCCAAAATGCTGCTGCCTTGGCGCTGGTGGCGTGCCCTCGCCCACGGCCTGCTCGGCTGGACCCTCTGGCCCCTCCGTTACCTGGACCTCTACCTCTTGCGCATGCCCTACGCTTACCGCGTCGGCAACCACTGCTATATCTGGCTCCGCAAACCCGTCAAACTGGATTAGCGGCCAGAAACCCCTCCAACTCCGCGATCTCCCCTTCCGCCAATCTGAATTCGGCCGCCCCAATCACACCCTCCACCTGCTCCACTGACCGGATCCCCACAATCGCCCCTGTGATCTCCGGCAGCCGCAGCGTCCACGAAATCGCCACCTCGCCCGGCGTCCGCCCATGCCGCGCCCCTATCGCCCGCATCAACTCCACCAGCGCCAGGTTCCGGCTGAACTGCGGTTCCTGAAAGTACGGTGTCCGCTGCCGGTGATCGTCATCCGGCATCGCCGCCAGCCGCTCTTTGCTCATCCGCCCCGACAACAGCCCCGACTGCATCGGCGAATACACCAGCACCCCGACGTTGTTCGCCCTGCAGAACCTAAGCTGGTCGCTTTCAATCTCCCGCCTCAAGATGTTGTACGGCGGCTGTAACGACGTCGGCGTCTCAATCCCTGTAATCCGCTCCAAATGCGCCGTCGAGAAGTTCGATACCCCAATCCACCGCACTTTCCCCTCTTCTTTCAACCGGACCAGCGTCTCCCACCCCTCTTCCACCTCTTCGTCCGGTTCCGGCCAGTGCATCTGATACAGATCGATCACATCCACCTTCAACCGCCTCAGCGACTCCTCACACTCCCGCCGCACCGACTCCCGCTTCAGCGACTTCCCGATCTGCCTGTCCTCGCCCCACACCCGCGCGCACTTCGTGAACACATACGGCTTTCGCGACAGCCCTTCCAGCGCCCGCCCCACCACCTCCTCCCCATGGCCGAGACCATACACCGCCGCCGTATCAATCCAGTTCAGCCCTGCATCAAGGGCCGCATGAATGGCGCGCACCGAAGCGTCGTCATCCTGCGGCCCCCAGCCAAACTGCCAGCCTCCACCGCCCATCGCCCAGGCTCCGATGCCGATCGGCGTAATGTGGAGATCGCTGTTTCCGAGTTTTTTGGTTTGCATGCTCCTATCCGTTGTATCACCGGACGGGAGCGTCTGGCACTACTTCGCGCCCGCGGCCTTCTTCGCCTTCTTGAAATCGTCCTCGTCCACCTGAATCAGCGCGCCATACTGCCCCGCACCCGAGGAAATCGCCTGCGCCGCGTGAATGTTGATCCCGGCTGCCGTGATCTTCGACGTCACCTCAAGCAACGCGCCCACTGTATCGTCACCAGCAGCGAAAATCGCCTGCTTCTTCGAACTCGCTTCCAGCCCCAGCTTCTTGATCACCTTCTGGAACGCCTTCCCATCTTCAGGCGCCACGTCGAGCACAGCCTTCTTCCCTTTGATCGGATAGCCCCAGAATCCGGTCAGGTTCACGCCCGCTTCCTTCAGCGCGCCCAGCACCTTGGCAGCTTCGCCGGCCTTGTTCGGCACGACAACGGAAAAGTAGTTGATTGTTTTTGCAGTCATTGAAACCTCCATGCTTCGACCTATTGTACTCGCGCCGGCACGGTTGCCGCAGACGCTCCTGCCGCCCTCAAATTTCGGCCCCGTATGTTAGGATCATTATGGAGCCGCTTGTGGCTCCGTTCGCCTCATCTCGCTGGAGTGGCGGAACTGGCAGACGCACGGGACTCAAAATCCCGCGCCCTTCACGGGCATGTGGGTTCGACCCCCACCTCCAGCACCATCC
>JACZJQ010000125.1 GCA_014860455.1 Bryobacteraceae bacterium
ATTCGGGCGGGGGGAATGGCTGGTGGTGGGCGTCTTCGACACTTCGTTTCCGGCTCGGAAGTCGGAGGTGATCGGGGACGCAAATCAGATGCTGGAGGATTTCCAGCGGGGATCGTTGTTTTCGTCGGTGCTGGTGAGGGCGGAGGACGAAGTGGCGATGCAGGCGTTGACCAACAGCCTGAGCGCGGAGCAGCGGTTGCAGTTGGACGTGCTGAGCGAGAGGGAGTATTACGAGCGGCAATCGTCGTCGGGGAACCTGATTCAATATGTCGGGACGTTTGTGGCGATCATCATGGCGGTGGGCAGCATGTTTGCGGCGATGAACACGATGTATGCGGCGGTGGCGAGGAGGTCGAAGGAGATTGGGACGTTGCGGGTGCTGGGCTTTTCGAGGCGGAGCATCCTGACGAGTTTCTTCATTGAGTCGATGATTCTGGCGTTACTGGGCGGGGTGGCGGGACTAATGCTGGTGTTGCCGCTGAACGGGTTGACGACAGGCATCGGCGCGGATGCGACGTTTGCAGAGATCGCATTCCAGCTTCGGGTGACGCCGGAAGTGGCGTTGACGAGCATGATATTCGCGCTGATCGTGGGTGCAGCCGGGGGCCTGCTGCCGGCGTTTGGCGCGGCCCGGAAACAGATACTGACAGCGCTTCGAGACATATAGACAGATATGGACGCAGACCTTAAACATTTGAAGATCAACCGGGACGCGGCGACGGTGGGAGGCTCATCGGGCGCTGTGCGATGGATCATGATCGCGTTGATCGTTATCCTGCTGATCGTCGCGGGCTGGTATGGGTATGGCCGGTTGAACTCGGCGATTGAGGTGGAGACGGGGCGGGTGACGGCGGCGGTTTCTGGCGCATCGGGCGAAAGCGTGGCGCTAAACGCGACGGGCTATGTTGTGGCGGCGCACAAGATCCAGGTGGCGTCGAAGGTGGTGGGCCGGGTGGCGTGGATCGGGGTGGACAAGGGCGACCTGGTGAGGGAGGGCCAGGTGATTGTGCGGCTTGAGGACGAGGAATACAGGGCGCAATTGGAGCAGGCGCGCGGGCAGTTGGCTTCGTTGCAGGCGAGGTTGGCGGAGGCGGAGAACGGTTCGAGACCGGAGGAGATCGCGGCGGCGCAGGCCAATGTGGAGCAGGCGCGGGCGGAGTTGGAGAACGCCCGGGTGAGCGTCGAGCGGACGCGGGGGTTGCACAAGGACGGCGTGCTGGCCCGCCAGGCGCTGGACGATGCCGAGGCGCAGTTCAAGGCGCGGCAGGCGCGGGTGAACTCGCTGGTGAAGACGTTCGAACTGGTGAGGATCGGGCCGCGGAAAGAGCAGATCGATTCCATGCGGGGCCAGGTGCAACAGGCTCGGGGCGCGGTGTCGTTCTATGAGACGCAGCTCTCAAACACGGTGATCAGGGCGCCGGTGACGGGGACGATTCTGGAGAGGGAAGTGGAGCGGGGCGAGTTTGTGACGACGAGTTTCGTGGGGGAGCGGGGAGCGAAGGGATTCGTTGTGTCGCTGGCCGATCTGAACGATCTTGAAGTGGAACTGGACATATCACAGAACGACTTCAACAAGCTGCGTATGAAGCAGAGAGCCATGATCACGGTGGATGCCTGGCCGAGCAAACGGTGGGAAGGCTTCATCGACGAAATGTCTCCGGAGGCGAACCGGCAGAAGGCGACGGTGCAGGTGAAGGTGAAGGTAGCGAATCCGGATGAGTACTTGAGGCCTGAGATGAATGCGTCAGTCGCCTTCGTGGCGGAAAAGACGGAGAGCTCGGCGCCGGCATCCGCACAGACGGCGTATGCGCCGGCGGCGGCGATCAAGAACGGCAAGGTGTTCGTGGTGGTGAACGGGAAAGCGGCGGAAAGGGCAGTGAAGACAGGCGGGGTGACTTCGCAGGGAATTCGGGTGGACGAGGGGTTGATCGGCGGCGAAGACGTGGTGCTGAATCCGCCAGCCGAATTGAAGGACGGCATGAAAGTGAAAGTGAAAGGGAGCTGAGGCGCATGAGCGAGGCAACTGGAACCGCGGCCGAAGTGATTATTCGCACACGCAAACTGACAAAGGAGTTTGCCCGGGACAGCTTCCGCGTTGTTGCGTTGAAGGATGCGGAGCTGGAGGTGAGGCGCGGGGACTTCATTGCGCTGATGGGACCGTCGGGGTCGGGCAAATCGACGTTGCTGCATCTGGCGGCGGCGATGGACCGTCCGACCGGCGGGTCGATTGAAGTGCTGGGCCAGGACATCGGTTCGATGGGCGAGAGCGCCGTGGCGCGGTGGAGGAACCGGCATGTGGGGTTCGTGTTCCAGAGCTTCAACCTGATCCCGGTACTGACGGCGCTGGAGAACGTGGAACTGCCGCTGAAACTGACTCACCTGAAGAAGGGCGAGCGGGATCAACATGCTCGGACGGCGTTGAAGTTGGTGGGCCTGGACGACAGGATGCATCATTACCCCAAGCAGCTATCGGGCGGGCAGGAGCAGCGGGTGGCCATCGCGCGGGCGATTGTGACAGATCCGGACATCCTGCTGTGCGATGAGCCGACGGGAAATTTGGATGCGAAGTCGGCGCAGGAGGTTCTGACGCTGCTGAAGCGGTTGAACGAGGAGTATGGCAAGACGGTCTTAATGGTGACGCACGATCCACATGCGGCGCATTTCGCACGCGCGGTCCGGTATCTTGATAAAGGTGAGTTGCTGCCCGAAGGCCAGGCGCCGGAGGATTGGCGCACGCCTGAAACACACGCATGAGTTCACCGGCCCGCATTGCTGTCCTGTACGAACACCCGGAGTGGTTTGCGCCACTGTTTGCGGAGTTGCGGAGGCGGGGACGGGCGTATGAAGAGTGGCCGGCGGAGGCGCTGCTGATTGATCCGGAACGGCGGCAGTGGCCGGAATTGGTTGTGAACCGCATGAGTACGTCGGCGCGGTGGCGCGGGCATGGGGCGGGCCAGTTTGCGGTGCTGGAACTGCTTGAGTTGCTCGAGGCGCGGGGCGTGCAGGTGTTGAACGGGTCGCGGGCGTATGCTGTGGACATATCAAAGATGCGGCAGGTGGAGGTGTTCCGTCGCGCGGGGGTAAGGACGCCGCGGACGATTGCGGTGAACGACGCCGCGAGGGCCCTGGAGGCGGCGCGGGAGATCGGGTATCCGGTGATGGTGAAGCCGAACTGCGGGGGCGCGGGTTCTGGGGTGAGACGGTTTGAGACGCCGCAGGAGTTGATGGCGGCGGCGGGGGAGTTGGACGCGGGGTGCGATCAGTTGCTGGTGGTGCAGGAAACAGTGCAGGGGGGCGATCTGCTGAGGACGGAATTGATCGACGGGGAGATTCTGTATACGGTAAAGATCGACCGTCCTGCGGGGCTGTATCATTTGTGCCCGGCGGATGCGTGCGGGACGACGGCGACGTTCACGCGTGTGATGGCGCCGCGGGAGATCGAGAGCGCGGTGCTGGCGGTGGCGCGGGCGGCGAAGGTGGATGCGGGCGGGATCGAGTGTTTCGTCGATCCGAAGACGGGCGAGGGGGTGTTTTACGACATCAACGCGCTGTCGAATTTCGTCGCGCAACCGGAGCAGGTGCTGGGGTTCAATCCGATGGTGAAGTTCGTGGACGCGATCGAGCGGCGGCTTTCGGCGGCGCCGCGCTGGGGCGGTTTGTAGAGTAAATCCGGCGTTTTCGCGTGTGGCGGCGATATACTGGCTAAGCCCGGTTCCGGATGCGGAGGTCTGGAGTGTGACTTCGACCAAGGGGCGGGCACGAAAGCCTAAACTATGCGCATACGCACCTTCCCCGTTTTCCTCGCTTTCCTCGCCATGGGTTTCGCCGACGCGGTGGGGCCCTTTGTCTCGCTGGCCAAGGATGAGTTTCAACTGTCGAACGCCGTGGCGTCGATGATCCCGTTTGTGGGGCTGTCGATGTTCGGGATTCTGTCGATCCCGGTGGGGTTGGTGCAAGACCGCAAGGGCAAAAAGTTTGTTCTTATGTCGGGCCTGCTGGTGGCGTTGCTGGGGTTGATGAACGCGGCGTTCGGGTTGGATTCGTTCGGACGGTTTCTGGTGACGATCCTGCTGATGGGCGCGGGAGCGGCGATCCTGCAGGTGGCCGGGAACCCGATCATGCGGGACGTCTCGGCCGAAGGCAAGTACGCGCGCAACCTGTCGCTGGCGCAGTTTGTGAAGGCGATCGGGTCGCTGTCGGGTCCGATGATCCCGGTAATCGCGGCGAAATACTATGGCGCGGACTGGAAGGTGATCTTTCCGATCTACACGGTGGCGCTGCTGGTGGCGGTGCTGGCGGTGGCGGGGTTGAAGGTGGACGAGCGGAGGTCGAGCGAGAAGGCGGCGACGTTTGCGTCGTGCTTGGCCCTGCTGAAGAACCCCTATGTACTGGCTATGGTGATGGCGATCTTCTTCTATGTCGGCGCCGAGGTGAGCGTGAGCGCGGGGATTCCGATGTACCTTAAAGAGCGTTTCGGGATCGATATCAACAAGGTGGGGCTGCTGGGGACGGGACTGTTTTTCACGGCGCTGACGATCGGGCGGTTCTCGGGCGGCGTGATTCTGACCTGGATGAAGCCGAGGAAATTCTTCATGGTGACGTGCGCGCTCTCGATATTGGGGCTGGCGGGGCTGTTTGTCCCGAACCAGACGGTGGCGGTGGCGAGTTTCTTCGTGGTGGGACTGGGATTTGCGAACATCTTCCCGCTGGTGTTCTCGATTGCCGTCGATTCGATGCCGGAGCACACGAACGCGCTGTCGGGGCTGATGGTGACGGCGATTGTGGGCGGAGCGATCCTGCCACCGCTCATGGGGCTGGTGGCGGACCGGACGTCGGTGCAGACCAGTTTCCTGGTGCCGCTGGCGGCGATTCTGTACATCACGTGGACATCGATATTGAAGCCGGCCGCACAGGCCAAGTGAGGATTTCATGCGCGACTATTCAAACGACAAACGCGCGGTGCTGACGCTGGACGCGGGCGGCACGAATTTCGTCTTCTCGGCGATGCAGGCGAACCGGGCGGTGGTGGAGAGCTTCGCGCTGCCGGCCGAGGCGGGGGACCTGGAGAAGTCACTCCGCAACCTGTTTGAGGGGTTCGAGCGGACGATGGGGAAACTGGAGGCGACGCCGTCGGCGATCAGCTTCGCGTTCCCGGCGCCGGCGGATTATTTCAACGGGATCATTGTGGGTCCGAGGAATCTGCCGGCTTACAAAAACGTTCCGCTGAGAGCGATCCTGGAAGACCGGTTTTCGTTGCCGGTGTTCATCAACAACGACGGCGACCTGTTCACGTACGGCGAGGCGGCGTCGGGGCTGCTGCCGCATGTCAACGGCCTGCTGGAGCAGGCGGGCAGCCCGAAGCGGTTCAGGAACCTGTTTGGCGTGACGCTGGGGACGGGGCTGGGCGGCGGGATTGTCCGGGACGGCGAGTTGTACACGGGCGACAACTCGGTGGCGGGCGAGATCTGGATTCTCAGGCACAAGTACGATCCGGAACTGAATGCGGAGGAGGGGGCGTCGATCCGGGCAGTGCGGCGGGTGTATGCCGAGCTGTCGGGCATCGGGTTTGAAGAAGCGCCGGAGCCGAAGGTGATTTACGACATCGCCAAGGGCAAGGCCGAAGGCAACGCCTACGCGGCGCGCGAGGCGTTCCGGAAGATGGGCGAGATCGCGGGCGACGCGATCGCGAACGCGTCGACGCTGCTGGACGCGCTGGTGGTGATCGGCGGGGGCGTGTCGGGGGCGCACTCGCAGTTCCTGCCGGCGATTGTGAACGAGATGAACTCGACGTATCTTGCGCCGAATGGCGAGCGGTTCCGGCGGTTGATTCCGAAGGCGTTCAACCTGGAGGAGCCGGCGCAACTCGATCAATTCCTGCGCGGCGAGACGACCGGACTGGAGGTGCCGTATTCAAACCGCACACTGAGATTCGACGGCTTGCAACGCACAGGGGTTGGCATCACGCGTCTAGGAACGAGTGAGGCGACGTCGATCGGGGCCTATGCGTTTGCGCTGAACCGTCTGGACCGGAGTGATGCTGTATGAGACCGATTCTGCTTTCGTTATTGATGATTGCCGCCATGGGCGCCGATAGCAAGCAATTGAACCTGCCGCCGGGACAGTATCCCGGCAAGCCGGCGGAGAACTTCGCGCCGGCGGTGAAGGCGTCCAGCGCGGGGCGGCGGAACCTGGCGCTGCGGCGGGCGGCGTATCAGTCGTCGAGCTACGACTACAACCTGACGGCGCAGCTTGTGACGGATGGGATCAGAGACACGGCGATGCCGCGGTGGATTGTCACGTCGTCGAGCGCGCAGGGCGTGCTGCCTCGCAACCAGCGGGAGTGGCCGCTGGACGACAACTGGGTGACGACGGTGGACGTGAAGGGGCGCACGGCGTGGGTGCAGGTGGAGTTCGACGGCGCGCCGCCGCCGGTGGTGGACAGGATTTCGCTGACCGGATCGCTGACGATTCAGGGGCGGGACAACAACGACTGGGCGGTGACGGTGCTGGGTTCGGACGACGGGAAGATCTGGGCGAAACTGGGCCGGGCGTCGGGGATGGCGAAGCCGAGCGGGGAGATGAATGCGAAGGTTGACTTCGCGAGATCGAAGCGCCGGGCTTACCGCCTGCAGTTTGATTCGGGGCGGCCGACGTCGTGGCAGTTGGGCGAGGTGCGGTTCTTCAATTCGGGGGCGAGGGTTAGGGCCGGGGGGCCGTATCTGTTCACGAGCGCGTGGATGCCGGCGTCGGCGGGCGAGGAGTGGGTGTATGTGGATCTGGGGGCAGTGTCGGCGGTGGATCAAGTGAACCTCAACTGGATCAGGCAGCCGGAGTCGGCGGCGCTGGAGGTGTCAGACGACGCGAAGTCGTGGCGGCAGGTGCAGTCGGCGGCGAGCGGGGAGAACCGTTTCGCGGCCGCGGTGCAGACGAGGTATGTGCGGGTGAAGGTAAAGGGCTCGGTGGCGGCGGGGCCGGCGGTGCTGAGCGAGATGGAAGTGTTCGGGACGGGTGGGGTGGACGTGGTTGCGGCAGCGGCGCCGTCTTTTATGGGCGGGAAACTGCACCTGGCCGGAGGGGCGTGGCGGCTGGAGCGGGCTCCGCAGGTGACGGCCGGGCCGGTGGAGATTTCGACGGCGGGATTCCAGGATTCATCGTGGCTGGTGGCGACGGTGCCGGCGACGACGCTGGTCTCGTATGTGAACGCGGGCGCGCTGCCTGATCCGAACTTCGGGAACAACCAGTTGGCGATTTCAGATGCGTTTTTCCAGTCGGAGTTCTGGTACCGGACAGAGTTCGAGACGCCGCCCAGCGCGGCGGGCAGGCAGTTGTTGCTGGACTTCGACGGCATTAACTGGAAGGCATCGGTTTATCTGAACGGAACGCAGGTGGGGCGGGTCGAGGGCGGGTTCATGCGGGCGCGGTTCAATGTGGGCAAGCTGCTGAAGGCGTCGGGCCGGAACGCGCTGGCGGTGCTGGTGGATCCGACGGCGACCCCGGGATCGACAAAAGAGAAGACGTTCGAGAACCCGGACAAGAACGGCGGGGCGCTGGGGGCGGATAATCCGACGTATCACGCGTCGATCGGCTGGGACTGGATTCCGACGATTCGCGGGCGGAACACGGGCATCTGGAACGACGTCTGGCTGACAAGGACCGGGCCAGTAACGATCGAGAATCCGCATGTGACGACGGATCTGCCGTTGCCAGATACGTCGAGGGCGGATGTGTCGATTGAAGTGACGTTGGTGAATCACACGAACTCGCCAATGGAGAGCACGGTGTTTGTGGGGTTTGGGCAGTTGAGCTTCATGAAAAGGGTGAAGGTCGAAGCGGGGGCAAAGGCCGTGCAGAAGTATGATCCGACCAATACACCGGAGCTGCGGATACAGAATCCGAAGTTGTGGTGGCCGGCGGGGTATGGCGAACCGAACCTCTATGACGTTCGACTGTCGGTCCAGGCTGGCGGCTTCATTTCCGACTCGAAGGCGTTCAAGGCGGGGATTCGGCAGTTTGCATACAGCGACGAAGGCGGGGCGTTGAGGATGTGGATCAACGGGCGGAGGCTGGTGCCGAAGGGCGGGAACTGGGGGTTCCCGGAGTCGATGCTGAAGTACCGCGGGAGGGAGTATGACGCGGCGGTGCGGTACCACCGCGAGATGAATTTCAACATGATCCGCAACTGGGTGGGGCAGACCGGCGACGACGAATTCTACGAGGCCTGTGACAGGCATGGCATCGTCGTCTGGCAGGATTTCTGGCTGGCGAATCCGTGGGACGGTCCGGAACCGGATGACAACCGGATGTTCATGGCCAACGCCGAGGACATGATCCTGAGGATCAGGAACCATGCCTCGGTGGGGCTGTATTGCGGGCGTAATGAGGGGTATCCGCTGAAGACACTGGACGACGACATCAGGGCGTCGCTCAAGAAGCTGCATCCGGGCATTCACTACATCTCGTCGTCGGCCGACGACACTGTGAGCGGGCACGGGCCGTACCGGGCGCTGGATGTGAAGAGCTACTTCGAGCAGCGGGCGACGCCGAAGTTCCACAGCGAAATGGGCATGCCGAATATCGTCACGATGGACAGCCTGCGGGAGTTCATGGACGAGAAAGACCGGTGGCCGCAGGGCGCGGTGTGGGGGTTACACGACTTCTGTTTGACGGGGGCGCAGGGCGGCGAATCGTTCCGCTCGCGGATCGATAAGAGCTACGGCGGGGCGAAGAGCGTTGATGAATGGATCTCGCTGGCACAGTTCGTCAACTACGAGGGCTACCGCGCGATGTATGAGGCGCAGAGCAAGAACCGGATGGGGCTGTTGATCTGGATGAGCCATCCGGCGTGGCCGTCGTTCGTTTGGCAGACCTATGACTATTACCTGGAGCCGACGGCGTCGTACTTTGCGTCTAAAAAAGCCGCCGAGCCGCTGCACATACAGTGGAACCCGCTGAGCGATGCGGTGGAAGTGGTGAATTACAGCGGCGGCAACGCGAC
>JACZJQ010000126.1 GCA_014860455.1 Bryobacteraceae bacterium
ATCTCCGCCGGACGATCTCCGCGCTCCAGAGCGCGCAAAACACGATCCCGCAGATCCTGTGAATAGGCACGCATCCGATGACTCCCTTCTCAGGAGAAGCATATCACGGATGTGTATCTACTTAAATCGAAAGTGCTCTAGCGCGACTTTTCGGGGGCGGAGATCGCAGCCTGCACTGGTTTCGCGGCCAGCGGATTCACCAGACCGCGTTGCTCGTAGTAGCCTGGCCGGACGCGTTCGACGATCTGCGCCACCGAGCGGTCCATCACTTTGAACCACGGCTGCGGGTGGACGCCGATCGCAATCGCCAGCACCACCAGCGGCGCGAAGACGGCGATCTCGCGCCAGTTCAGATCCAGCAGCGGCTTGTTCTTCTCGCTGATCTCGCCCAGCATGGTCCGCTGGAACAGCCACAGCAGGTAGGCCGCGCCCAGCGCGATGCCTGCGCCGCAGCTCAGCGCCCACCAGAACGACATCTCGTACACGCCGCGCACGATCGTGATCTCACCGATAAATCCGTTCAGCGGCGGCATGCCGAGCGAACTCAGCGCGGCGATCAGGAACACCATGGTGAAGATCGGCATCACGCGGAACAGCCCGCCGTATTCGGCGATCTCGCGCGTGTGCCGCCGGTCATACACCACGCCGACGATCAGGAAGAGCATGCCCGTCGATACTCCGTGGTTGATCTGCTGCAGGATCGATCCGGCGATGCCGGTGTGGTTCAGGGCGAAGATGCCCAGCGTGCAGAAGCCCATATGCGAGACCGAGGAATAGGCCACCAGTTTCTTCCAGTCCTTCTGCATCAGCGAAACCAGCGCACCATAGATGATGGCGATGATCGACAGCACTGCGACGGCGTTGACGATTTGCGGGTCCTTGGCGGCGTCAGGCAGCAGCGGCAGCGAGAAGCGCAGGAAACCGTAGGTCCCCATCTTCAGCAGGATACCGGCCAGGATGACCGAGCCGGCCGTCGGCGCTTCCGTATGCGCGTCGGGCAGCCATGTATGGAACGGGAACATGGGCACCTTCACTGCGAAGCCCAGGAACAGCGCCCAGAACACCCACCACTGCATCGATGCCGGCATTTGAACTTGCAACAGGCGGGTCATGTCGAAGGTGTAGGCGCCGAACTGCTGGAAGTGCTGGAAGTACAGCATCAGGATGCCGAGCAGCATGATGATGGAGCCGACCAGCGTGTAAATGACGAACTTGATCGACGCATAGCCGCGCCGCTGGCCGCCCCAGATGGCGATGATGAAGTACATCGGCACCAGCGTAAGTTCCCAGAAGACGAAGAACAGCAGGAAGTCGCGCACGACGAACACGCCCAGCATGCCGAACTGCAGCAGCAGGAAGTGGGCGCAGTATTCCTTGATGCGGTGGGTGATCGACGACCACGAAGCCAGCACCGACAGGAATCCGATCAGCGTCGTCAGCAGCACCAGCAGCATGGCGTAGCCGTCCACCCCGAGATGCCACGATGCCCCGATCGACGGGATCCAGGCGATGTTCTCGACAAACTGGAAGTCGGCGCCGGAGTCGAAGCCCGTCATCAGTGGGATCGAAATGATGAAACCCAGGGCGAAGACAGCGTTCGTCCAGAGCTTGATGGCCTTCTCCTGGGAGGAAGGAATGAAGAACAGGACGAGAAGCCCGATGAGGGGGGTGCAGAGAACAATGGATAGCAGGTGGTCCATAGCCGATTCCCGGTCAAAGGCTCATTCTATCCCAGTTGAGACAGAAATGGAGAATTTGGTCTGGAAAGCCGCCACGCCCGAGGACGGAGGCCAAGGTTCATTGATGCGTGGCCTGCTCGCCGGGATCTGCCTCCACTACCCGGAGGCTTCCGCGTCGGCTCTGGTCCACGAAGAAGCGGCGGACCCGTTGGCCGTCCAAAAACGCCGCGCCGAAGCTGGTGGCCATGAGCAGCCCGCCATTTACGCGGGTGATTCCGCCCACGGGTTCAGGGAGTTCGATCCGGCCGAGCGCCTGGCCCGAGTGGCTCAGTTGCATGATGCCATTTCCGGTAATCCCCCACTTACCGCGATGGGCCAGTCCGAGCCAGATGCCATCGGTCTCGGCCAGAATGGCGCTCACCGAGGAGTCTCGGATCTGAGCTGGGGAATGGATGACGAACTGGCGCGAACGGGTATCGAAGTAGCCGAAGCCGCCGACACCGCTCGTGCCTTCGCCGTCATAGAACGACTTGCCGAACCAAAGCGTTCCATCCACGACCTGCCAAGGACCGATTTCCTCCGCGATGGTGGTCTGGCCTCGGACATAGCCGCCCTGGACACGGATTGGCCGGGCGGCGCTGAACTCGTCATAGGAGCTTTGCGGAAGGGTGGACCATCTCCCGGACTTGCCACTTTGTTCATGGATCGCCAGTATTCCTGGGAGCCCGAGGCCGTCGTTCACCCCGCGTAGCCGCAACGAAAATTGCTGGTCCGGTCCGAAACGCACGGGCGCAAAGACGGGCTTTGTGGCCGCACCAATGAAACTCGACCTGACCATGGCGGCCGGGATTCGTTTTATCCACGATGCGGCTTCCCTCTGGCTCAGGACGCGGAATGGCGGATCGGCTCCGGCGAGGTACTCAATCGCCACGGGCTTCTCCAGGTTCCAGCCAATGAGAACCGTCCGGCGGCCATCGGTCAGGACGTTTCCCATGAGGAACGAATCGTGGATCGACTGGCCCAACAGCGCTTTGGTGCGGATGTCGTAGCGGAACTTGTGGTTCTCGGCCTTGCTGCCCTTTTCGTGGAGACAGTGGATCACCGCTTCAGACGGCGTGACGCGCGCGACGCGGGCGTCACACTCCCCGTATGGGCGGCCTTCAGCGACCACGACTTTGTAAATCAAGCCCGGATTGGAGCGGTGCTGAAGGAAGATGCCGAGTTGCGCCTTTTCTTCCCATCGCCGTTCATTGGAGTGGAGCATGTATTCCCAAGGCGAGCCCAGAAGGATAACGGCGTCGAGATCCGAATCGACAGGAGAACGATGGAGCACCAGGACAAACTTGGGGTTGGCGGCGTGGACGCGCATCTGGTGGATGACGGCCAGATCAGCCTGAGAATCGGCCCAGGCGCATGCGGCCAGCAACCAAACGAACCGACGGACCCAAGATTGCCCATGGTTCATGGCCCCATGATAGGGCGGATTGGGAACGGCGGGGAAGCGCCATCCGCCGAGGTGGAGTACTCCGCCTTCGCTGGCGCCGGCCGCGGACCAGGGTTCCGCCTTACCTAGCAGCTTTCTCTTATTCCCGCGGAGCGATGCCCAGCGCCCGCATCTTCTTATATAGGTTGGAGCGCTCCAGGCCCAGCAGTTCGGCCGCGCGGGTGACGTTGCCCTGGACCTCATCGAGTTTGCGCAGGATATAGTCGCGTTCGGCCGACTGGCGGACTTCGTGCAGGCTGAAGACGCGCTCCGCCGGGCGGTCGGCCGGTTTGCGCTCGACCGGCAGCGGGATGTGCCGGGCATCGATGCGGATCTGCGGGTGCATGATGACGATGCGCTCCATCAGGTTCTTCAGTTCCCGCACATTGCCCGGCCAGGTGTGGCGGCTCAGCACGTCCAGGGCCTCTGGGGTGAGTTCCTTCGGCTTTCGGCCATAGGCGGTAGTGAACTCGGCCAGGAAATGCCCGGCCAGTGCCGGGATGTCCTCGGCCCGCTCTCTCAGGGGCGGTACGAAGAAGGGAATCACGTTGAGCCGGTAGAACAGATCTTCGCGGAAGTTGCCGCGTTCGATCTCGTCGTCCAGTTGCTTGTTGGTCGACGCAATCACCCTGACATCGGCCTGCACGGGTTCCATGGATCCGACCGGCGAGAAGCGGTGCTCGTCGAGCGCCCTGAGCACCTTGGCCTGCGTCTTCAGGCTCATGTCGCCGACCTCATCCAGGAACAGCGTCCCCCCGTCGGCCTGTTCGAACTTGCCCGTTTTGTCGCCGCCGTCATGCGCCGCCCGCCGCAGCCCGAACAACTCGCTCTCGATCATCTCCTCCGGAATGGCCGCGCAGTTCACCTCCACAAACGGACCCGAGGCGCGCGGCGACGCCCCATGAATCGCTCTGGCGACAATCTCCTTGCCCGTGCCGCTTTCGCCGTAGATCAGCACCCGCCCGTTGGTGGGCGCCATCAACGAAATCTGCTGCCGCAACGCTTTGATGGGAATCGACTCGCCGATAATCTCGATCGCCCGCAGCCCCGCCGACCTCAGTTCCAGCAGTTCGGTCTTCATCCGCCGGTGGTCCAGCGCGTTGTTCACCGAAACGATTACTTTCTGAATCGTCAGCGGCTTCTCCAGAAAATCGAACGCGCCGATTTTGGTCGCCCGCACGGCCGATTCAATGCTGGCGTGGCCCGAAATCATGATCACCGCAGGCTTGGCCTCGGCCGGCCAGCGTTCGATCCTCTCCAGTACTTCCAGCCCGTCGATGCCCGGCAGCCACACGTCCAGCAGCACGGCATCGACATCTTCGGCCGCCAGCATCTCCAGACACTGTTCGCCGCTGGCCGCCGTCAGCGCCACGAAACCCTCGTCCTCAAGCACTCCGGATAGCGATTCCCGGATACCCGGCTCATCGTCGACGATGAGGATTCTGCTCTTCTTCACTTCCGTTTACTCCCCTTCGGCGCCCGGTCCGCCGTTCTGAATCGCCGGCAGTTCGATGATAAAGCGCGCCCCCACAGGTCTATTGTCCTCCACCCGGATATGCGCGTTGTGTTCGGCCAGGATCTGGCTGACAATGGCCAGCCCCAGCCCGGTGCCGCGCTGCTTGGTTGAAAACGACGGCAGGAACAGCATCTCTTTGTCGCCGGTCGAAATGCCGCATCCGGTGTCGGCCACCGTCAACTCCACCGTCTCCGGCCCGGCCAGCGCCGTCGCCAGCACCAGTTGCTTCAACGGCGATTCAGACATCGCCTCGGCCGCGTTATCCACCAGGTTCACAATCACCCGTTTGAACTGATCGCGGTCCAGCGCCACCTTCGGCAATCCGTCCGTGAAGCTGCGGTGCACGGTAATCCCGGCCAGCCTTCCTTCAAAGACGGCCAGCCCCTCTTCGATCACCGCGTTCACGTCGGCCGGCGCCGGCTGCGCTGATGGGAACCGGGCGAAGCGCCCAAACTCATCCACCAGCCCTTTCACCGACGCGACCTCCCGCCCGATGATCGAGCAGCAGTCCTGGATGATGCGCTTCACATCTTCCGGTGCGTCCTCGCAGCGGTTGATCTGGCGTTCGATCCTTTCGGCCGAAAGTCCGATCGGCGTCAGCGGGTTCTTTAACTCATGCGCGATCCGCCGGGCGACCTCGTGCCATGCCGCCGCTTTCTGCGCCTTCAGCAGTTCGCTGGTGTCTTCCAGCACCATCACGAAACCGCTGGTCACCCGCGCCTCCAGCGCCGAGACGGTGACCGCAAGCTGGCGGGCGCCGTCGGGCGTGGAGAGTTCCAGTTGGCGGCTTGCGGTGCCTGTCCGGCGGGCGCGCTTAAGCAGCCGCGAAAACTCGCCTTCGTTCTCGGCCGGGATCAGGTCCGCCAGCCGGGTTGCCGCCTGCACTTTCGAGCCCGTGAAGATCTGCGACAGCGCCTGATTCACCAGTTGGATCGTGCCGTCATGGCTGAGGAAGATCACCCCCGTCGGGACCGACTCAAGTACGGTCTCGATAAACCGGCGGCGATTCTCCAGTTCCTCCCGGCTGAGCTGGATGTTCTCGGTCATCTCGTTGAACGCCCTCACGAGGGTGGCGAATTCGTCGGTCGCAGGCGTCGTCACGCGATACGAAAGATCGCCGCCGCGGACGGCATGAGCCGCCTCCACCAGCGCCGTCACGGGCGAGGTGATCTGGCGCGCCAGAAACAGCGCCACCCAGGTGGCGATAAACAGCACGAACAAGGTGATCAGCAGCAGCAGCCGCAGGTAAAATGAGCGCGTGTCCTTGCGCCCCGAGGCCAATTCGTCGTAGTCCTCAATCTGGTCTTTGATCTCATCGGCGGTCCGGGCAAGATCGAGCGGCATCCGTGTCCGCACCACCACGAAGCCCAGTTTGCCGGGGATCTCGGCCCGCTCATCCAGGTCACGGCCGGCCGGCGCCGGTTGGTCTCGGCCGGCGGACGCGGGCTGGGCGGTTTCGGCTGCCGCACAGATCGCGATCTGGCCCCCATCGGGCCGCTGGATGTGAGCCTCTACGATCGGCGCCGTCTCGCAGACCGACCGGAAAAACTCATTCGGCGTCTCTCCCGCCGCCGCCAGAAACTCCCGCAACTCGGCGCTGTGGGCCACCCATCTCGCCAGCGCCCGGCCTTTCTGCCGGGTCTCGGATTCCAGCGATTTGCCGATTTCGTTCAGATTGAAACGGATGTTCTCCGCCGGCCTGGAAAACCACTTGTCCAGGTTCCGGTTCAACACCTCCACCGACCACAACACCAGGAAGACCGTGGGCAGAAACGTCAGCGTCACCGCGCCCACCAGGATTTTCGTTCTTATCCTCGACCCCTCCCGCCCGGCCCGCCGCGCCGCATAGAGCTTCGCCGCATCGCGGAACAGCATGAACGCCAGCAGCACCGTCAACAGGAAGATGAGCGTCGACAGGCCCCAGTAGACGTAGGTCTGCTCGGTCGTGCTCGGCCCGTAATCGCCCACCGTGAACGAACCCTGCCAGATCACCAGCGCTGTCAGGATGAGCAGCGCGGCCAAACCAAATCCGAAGCGATAGCGGTGGTTCATCTCGATCAGGGCACCTTCGTGCGCGGTAACTCAATTGTAGGGCGGTTGCGCCCGCGCTGGCAGCGCCGGCCGAGCAAGCCCCGCGCCATGGCCGTGTGACCTGAACGCAAGTTTGTATTTACATTGTTGACAAGATTAGCCAGCTTGATGCTACGCTAGATACATTAGTTACGGGTCCTGATGTCCGGGACCCGCCGGGAGATCTTTTGATGCCTGTTGATTGCAGTGGCTGCTCCGAGCCCACCCGGGATTCGGAACCACCATCGGCAACACTACAAATCGAGGACGGCTGGCGTGGAACCAAAAGGTATTCGTGCCCTAAAGTCCCTGCCTTCGGCTCGGCGCCACGCCTGCGTGACGCCGCCCTCCAGCCCTTCCCGCATCCCCGCATCAGACATTTCCCTTCCTGTCCTTTCCTGTCTTCCACGCCCCGTCAGCGCCCGGGAAGCAACTGGGCACGCACTCATAGAGTGATTCCTTGCAGTTCAAATCAGTCCGTTTTGGGAGGATTATTGTGAGTTTCAACGCGTATGCGAAATCCAACGGGACGGCCCGCATGATGGCCCTCGTACTGGCGTTCGTGGCGCTGTTCGGCTTCTCGGCTTTCGGGCAGGAGACGACCGGCAGCATCTCGGGCACGGTACTGGACCCCAGTGGCGCGACCATTCCAAACGCCAAAGTCGAAGTGACGGGACCCTCGTTGCCCCGCTCACTCCAATCCACCACCGATTCCTCGGGCGCGTACAACTTTAGCAACGTGCCTGCCGGAACCTACGTGGTGACTGCTTCCGTAACCGGCTTCTCGACCATGAAGCAGACCGAAGTCAATGTCGTCCTGGGCCGCACGTCTCAGTTGACCTTCAGGCTGGAAGTCGGCCAGATGACCGAAAGTGTCGTCGTCGCTGCCGATGCCGTGATGGTTGATACGACGTCGAGCTCGTCGGCCATCAACGTCGACAAGAGCTTCTTCGATCTCATCCCCAAGGGCCGCAGCTTCTACGACTTGATCAACCTGGCTCCCGGCGCCCGTAACGAAGGCAAAGCCGGCGGCTTCCAGGTGGACGGCGCTTCGGGTTCCGAGAACGTCTTCTATCTCGATGGCATGGAAGTGACCAACGTTCAGACCGGCGTGTTGGATACTCGCAACCGCATCCCTGTCGAACTGGTTCAGCAGGTTCAGGTGAAAAACGGCGTCATGGACGCGCAGTACGGCGGCGCCATGGGCGGCGTTGTGAACGCTGTCCTGCTGTCCGGCACCAACGATTTTCACGGTGAAGCCGGCTTCTACTACGACAACGACAACATGCAGGGCCGCCCGCGTCCGACTCTCGAAATGGATCCGACCGACGCAGGCCGCACCAAGATCCGCTATTTCCAGAACCAGTCTGACGATTGGACCCGCTGGAATCCGATCTTCAAGCTCGGCGGACCACTGATCAAGAACAAGTTGTTCTTCCACAGCGGCTTCATGCCCACCACGACCACCTACAACAGAGCGGTCACCTTCCTGTCCAACAACCAGTCCGGCAACTTCAAGCAGAAGAGCATGCAGAACTACATGGCGCACAAGCTCGACTACGCCCCGTTCAGCAAGCTGCGCATGAACATGAGCTGGATCTGGAACCCCGGCTACGTGCAGGGCTCGCTGCCTGCCCGCCAGGGTACCGATTCCCCCAACCGTGACTGGGCTGGCCTGGGCAGCTACTCTGCCGGCAATATCCTCTCCGGTTCGGCCGATTTCGTCGCCACCAGCAAGCTGGTGTTCAGCTTCCGCGGCGGCTATCACTACACCAACTACAACAACAACTACGCCCAGTCTTCGAACACCTTCATCTACAGCACGGCGAACACCATGTTCAGCGACATTCCGTCGAGTGTTCCGACTCTGACCTCCACCGGCTGGGTGCAGCAGGGCACGTCCATGACGCTGTACAACAAGTACCGCCGCGTCAACCTCAACGCCGATGGCTCCTATCTGGCCAACGCCGGCGGCCAGCACAACCTGAAGTTCGGCTGGTCGATCAACAACCTCGAAAACAGCGTCAACAACCTGACCTACCCGTTCGGTTACTACCGCTTCTACTGGAACCAGAGCTACACCTGCGTTACCAGCCAGTGCTCGGGCAAACAGCGCGGCACCTACGGCTACTACCGCTGGTACACCTACGGCGACTTCGGCGACGCTTCGAGCGAAAACCAGGGCCTGTTCATCCAGGACAACTGGCGCGTGAACAAGAACCTCACGCTGAACCTCGGCCTGCGTACCGAGCGCGAGTTCCTGCCCAGTTTCTCCAAGGGCGACATCGCCGCCGCACCGCCGATCGAATTCGGCTGGGGTAAGAAAGTCAGCCCGCGCCTTGGTTTCGCCTACGATCCCAAGGGCGACGGCAAGATGCGTTTCTATGGTTCGTGGGGCTACTTCTACGACACGATGAAGTATGAGATGCCGCGCGGCTCGTTCGGCGGCGCCATCTACCTCACCTACTACTACGCGCTTGACGATCCCACCGTCTTCAACACCCTGAGGAACTACGGCTATCCGAGCGATCCTTCGAAACTGCCCGGCAAGTTCTTCGAAGGCGTCGACTGGCGCATCCCGTCCAACGATCCCAACAACAACACGGTCGACCCCCAGTTGAAACCGATGAAGCAGCGGATGATGGACTTCGGCTACGACTACAGCCTCAGCTCCTCGCTGGTGGCCTCGTTGCGCTACACCAACCGCCGCCTGATCCGGACCATTGAAGACGTTGGCACCCTCGGCCCCGACGGCGAGGTCTACTACATCGCCAACCCTGGCGAAGGCCTCACCGCTGATCCCAAGACCTGGGACCCCGGCTTCCCCGTCACCCCGAAGGCTGTCCGCCACTACGACGCTCTCGAGTTCCGTCTCGACAAGCGCTTCGCCAGCAACTACCAGTTCGCGGCGTCCTACACCTGGGCGCGTCAGTACGGCAACTACGCCGGCCTGGCCAGCTCGGACGAAGACGGCCGCACCAGCCCGAACGTCAACCGCTACTTCGATCTTCCCTGGCTGGGCTACACCGAGCAGGGCCAGATGTCGGAGGGCCGTCTGGCGACCGACCGACCGCATACCTTCAAGTTCTTCGGCGGTTACACCCTGAACAGCGTGATGGGCGCCACCACGTTTGCTCCGAACATCGTGTGGTACTCCGGTATCCCGATGACCTCGGAAATCAACGCCATCTCGTCGGTTCCGGTCTACCCCTACAACCGCGGCGACCTCGGCCGCACGCCGATCTTCCACAACTTCGACTTCAACGTCATGCACGACTTCAAGCCGTTCAAGAATCACGAGTCGATGAAACTCCGCTTCGAGTTCACCGTTTTCAACCTGTTCAACTCGGGCATCGTCACCAACAAGTACACCAACATGTCGCATGACGACGACAACCAGTTGCACTTCGACAACGACGCCGACATCTTCAAGGGCTTCAACGCCCGTTCGCTGATGACGGCGCAGGGCATCCGCGTGGATCCCCAGTACAACCTGGCGACCTCATGGCAGAGCCCGCGCTCGGCGCGTATCCAGCTGTCGTTCTTCTTCTAGGAACCAGCTTCAAACCCGAACCGACAGGGGCGGTCCTTCGGGGCCGCCCTCTCGTTTCGCTCGTTTCTGTTCACGTAAAACAGTGCTACACTGTTTTTGTGAAGACGAGAAACGTCACGCTTGCCCTTCCCGATGAACTCGTGACGAAGGTTAAAATCCTTGCCGCTCAACGGGATACATCCATCTCCGCGATGCTGGCTGCCCAACTCCAGCGCCTCGCCGACGAAGAAGACGGGTATCTTGCCGCCATGGACGATCTGATGACCGACCTGCGGCGCGGCTACAACCTCGGCACCCAGGGGCAAATTCAGTCTGACCGGGACTCGCTCCATGAACGCTAAGGAGTTCCTGGATACCAACATCCTGGTCTACGCCTTTGACCTCAGCGCGGGACCGAAGCGCGTTATCGCCATCAATCTGATCGAGCGGCTGTCTCGGGAACGGACAGGCTGCGCCAGCGTTCAGGTGCTTCAGGAGTTCTACGTGACGATGACGAAGAAACTCTCGATGCCGCCCGAAGACGCTGCGCGGCAGATCGAACGGCTTGGCCACTGGAACATCCACCGGCCCGGGGTTGCCGATGTCCTGACGGCCTGCAAGACGCATCGCGAATACCCGGTTTCCTTCTGGGACGCGATGGTGGTTCAAAGCGCAAGCCGGCTCGGATGCCGGATTCTCTGGTCGGAGGACCTGAGCGACGGCGGGAAGTGGCATTCCGTCACAGTCCTCAACCCATTTGCACAGGCATCAACCTAAGCGCCCCTCCAGGACCGGATTTCCCAGGGTCTAGTTCAGAAAATAGGTAAGGTAGAGCGAGTCGCGCTGCTTGGGCGTGAAGCCGGCATCGCGGATGATGCGGCGAAGTTCCTCTTCGGTGGCCTTGTTTCGAGCCCCGGCCGCGGAAACCACATTCTCCTCGATCATGATCGAGCCGACGTCGTTGCCGCCAAACCGCAGCCCCACCTGGCACGTCTTCAGCCCCTGGGTCACCCACGACGACTGGATATTGACGATGTTTTCGAGGTACAGCCGGGAGATGGCCAGCGTCTTCAGGTACTCGACGCCGGTGGCCTCTTCCTTCACGTAGCGCCCGAGCGAGGTGTTCTCCCGCTGGAACGACCACGGGATGAACGCCGTGAACCCGCCGGTCTCTTCCTGGATCCGCCGGACCACTTCCAGATGATGGACTCGATGTTCGATCGTCTCGCCGCAGCCGAACATCATCGTCGCCGTCGTCTTCATGCCCAGCTTATGGGCGGTCACGTGGACATCGACCCACTCCTGCGAATCGCACTTCAGCCGGCTGATACGCTGCCGCACGTCGTCGTGCAGGATCTCGGCGCCGCCGCCGGGAATCGAATCCAGGCCCGCGTCGCGCAGGCGCGCGATCGTCGTATCCAGAGGCAGGCCGCTGACCGAGGCGATGTTCTGGATCTCCGGGGCCGAGAAGCAGTGCAGCCAGATCCGCCGGCCGAACCGCTCGCGGATGGCGCGGAGCATGTCCTCGTACCACTCGATTTTGAGATCGGGATGCAGGCCGCCCTGCATCAGCACGCCGGTGCCGCCCAGGTCGAGCGTCTCCTGGATCTTGCCCAGGATGACGTCATGGCCGTGGACGTAGCCTTCGTTATGGCCCATCGGGCGATAAAAGGCGCAGAACGAGCAGTACTCGGTGCAGAAATTCGTGTAGTTGATGTTGCGGTCGATGATGTAGGAGACGACGTTGTGCGGGTGGTGCTTGCGGCGCACGGCGTCGGCGGCCATACCGATGCCGATCAGGTCGTCGTCGCGAAAGAGTTCTACTGCTTCGCGGGTGGTCATCATTTGATTACAGATGTCTCCGTCAGGACGGGGTTGCCCAGTTCGCGGGCGTAATCGAGGTAGGTTTGCATGCCCTCGTAATGCTCGGGCGTGAGGATGAACTCGACGTTATTGCGGAAGTAGTCAGCCACCAGGCGGTGGGTGAAGCCGCGCTGGCCTGACTCTTCGGCGATGATGCGGTCCAGGTCGTTGAGTCCGAATTGACACGATGCGTGTAGCAGATCGACCAAGTCGGGCGTGATTGTGCCCGGACGCGCGGCCCAAAGAGCGAAGACCATGGGTAGGCCGGTGAGCGTGAACCACTCCTGGCCGAGATCCAGGCAATCGTACTTAACTTGTTGAGGATCAACAGAAAGAGCGGCGTCGCCGATCAGCAGGGCGGCGTCGGCAGATCGCAGCATTTCGTTCAGGTTGGGCGAGGCCGCAAAGACGCGGGGTTCGGCCTCGAACTTGCGAGAGAGGACGATACGGGCAAGTTGCACCGATGTGCGGGAGCCTGTGTCCGCAGCCAGCGTCCGGATCTGGTCGAAGGGAACTTTCGAGAAAAGGAGGATGCTCCGAACCGGCCCTTTTGATGCGATGCCAATGCCGTGGACCGTCTCCATGCCAAGTCGGGCCGCTTCGACAACCGGGAGGATGCCGATGTCGGCGACGCCCTCCTGCACGCGTTCGGCGCAGATGGAGGGAAGGGCGAAGGTCAGGTCGAGCGAGCCTTTCTGAGGGCCGTTGAGTGCGCCCCAAACGAGCGGCACCGTATTCAGGTAACTGACCGCGCAGACGCGAGGACGGCGTTGAGCATTTGGCATGGCGGGCAAACACCAAGTTTAGCACTGCCGCCGGACGACTCCGGTGGGACTTTCCGCTCTGGAAAGGGAGACGAGAGCATGTTAAGGTGGTCTTTAGGAGGAGGGGTGATGGAATTAGGTAACTACAAGGGGAACAAGTACTTAGCGAGCCTGTTGTGCTCTGCGGCCGTGTTTGCCGGAATGGCCGCGGCGCAGGTGTCGCCAAATCCGGTGCCGGCCCGCGTGCTGGGCCAGTTGAATCGTCCCGCGTCCTATGCCGAGACGGTGAAACCGAGCGGCGTCACCCCGAACATGCTGGAGGGCCGTGAACTTTTTGGCCCGGTGGCGGTGGCGGTGGACGCGTCGATGGATCCGCCGGCGGTCTACGTCAGCGACACGAAGAACAATCGCGTCCTGGGCTGGCGCAACGCAGCCGAGTTCCAGCATGGCGCCTACGCTGACATCATCATCGGCCAGAAGGACTTCCATTCAAGCGCCGCTCTCACGCCCACCTCCACTTACTACAGCGCGCTGACGCTGCCCGCGGCCCTGGCCGTGGATCCGGGCGGCAATCTCTTCGTCTACGATGCCGGCAACAACCGCATCCTCCGTTTCCCGCGGCCGTTCGACGAGGAGAACGCGGAGCAGGAGGCCGATCTGATTATCGGCCAGGTGACTAGAATCTCGCGAAATCCCAACCAAAGCACCAATTCCAGCACCCTGCCCAAGGCCACAACGCTCAAGAGCAGCCAGGTTCAGGCCTCCCGCCTGACGACATTCCTCTCCGCGCTGGCATTCGATCCCGAAGGCAATCTCTGGGCGACCGACGCCGGCAACCACCGTGTGCTGCGCTATGCCGCCAGCGACGTCAATGGCGCCAGCAACATCCTTGCCAACGGCGAAATCGAGCCGCAGATCGCCGCCAACCGGGTTCTTGGCCAGCTTGGCATGGAACTGGCGGTGCAGAATCCGGCGCAGATCACCAATATCAACCACCGCATCGACAAGGTGCGCCTGAAAGGGCCGGCGGCTCTGGCGTTCGACACGGCCGGCAACCTCTATGTTGCCGACGACCTGGCGCGCGTGCTGTTCTACCGTGCCCCGCTCGATTTCGACGGCAAACCCGCCGAACGAATCCTGGGCGTGCCGTCGGCGGCGCTGCCTGCCGTAAACGACGTGACGTTCGGCTGGCGGCCGAGCGAGACCAACTCCACGGTCTTCGGCGAAGGCGCTCGCGGCGTTTTCTGCATCGGCGATGTGCCGTTTGTGGTGGACACGTTGAACAGCCGCATTCTGCGCTACGGTACTCCGGACACATGGCCCGAAGAGGCGACTGAGTTCTCTCCTCGCGCCCAGGGCGTCGTCGGCCAGGAGGACTTCAGCGGCGGCTACCCCAACCGCTGGATCTTCTCCGAGCCCTCGCCGTTCAGTTTCCGCAACCCGGCGTCAGCGGTGTTTGCGAACAATGAGATATGGGTGGCCGATGCCGACAACAACCGTGTCATCGCGTTCCCGAACTTCCTTGAACAGGGCGACACGGCTCCGGCCCACAAACTGCTGGGGCAGTTGGCCTTTGAGTTCCGCGCCCCAAATCTGATCGAAGGCAAGGAGTTCAGCGCCGGCAGCCTGACCAGCACGATCGCACTGGGCCCGGCGGCGGTGGTGGACCGCAGTTCCGATCCTCCTCGACTCTATGTGGCCGACACCGGTAACAACCGCATCCTCGGCTGGTCCGACGCCCGCAAGGTGCAGGGCGGCGACTTCGCCGACATCCAGATCGGCCAGGTGGACTTCACCCGCGCGCTGGTGAACTCTCCGCATAGCGATCCCAATAACCCCACCAGGACGGGCCTGTTGCTGCCGTCGGTGGTGGCCGTCGATGCCGAGGGCAATCTCTGGGTGGCCGACACCGGCAACAGCCGTGTGCTGCGGTTCCCTAAGCCCTTCGAGAACATGGAAGGCGAGCGCCTGCCCGACCTGGTGATCGGCGCCGAGACCTACGAAGCGCCGCCGAGCTATACGCCCAGCGCATCCACGCTCGGCTTCCCCACCGGCATCGCGTTCTCGCTCGACGGGCATCTTTACGTCAGCGACGTCCTGTTCAACCGGGTACTGCGCTTTGACGCGCCGTTCACCAGCGGCATGGCGGCGACCGTGGTCTTCGGCCAGCCTGACTTCGAGACGACATCAAGCGGAACGGGTCTGGATAAGCTGAACTCGCCGTTCGGCCTGGCCGTGGATTCCGACGACCGGCTCTACATCGCCGACGCGGGCAACAGCCGCGTGGCCGTATTCGGCTACGCCCATCAGGCGGCCGAAAACGGCTTGAACGGCGGCGCGCCGATCAGGCTGTCATCAGGGAGCATGCAGCCCAGGGCGGTCACCGTCAGCCATCTGAACGGTGACATCTGGGTGGTGGACGCTTCCAACAGCCGCGTCCGGCGATTCCTGCCATACGGACCGCTGCAGCTTTCCGGCAACATCGCATCGAATTACGACATCGTAGCCGCCGGTCCGCGCAGCATCTCACTCGACCCTGTCGGCAACATCTTTATGACGGACTCGGCCAGCCGGTTGACGATCCACTATCCCCAGTTGGTCGCTTCGAATTGGGAGAACGGCTTCCTCAGCCTCGCGCCTGGACTCATCACGAGAGTGCGCGTTCCCGGCGTCAAACTGTCCGATGAGGCACATCTGGCCGGCGATCCGCCGCTGCCGCTCGAATTGGGCGGCCTGGAAGTGCTGGTGAATGGCCAGCCGAGCCCAATCTTCAGCGTTTCAGATGACGAAGGCACGGGCTTGGCAAAGATCCAGATTCCGTCTTCGGCACCCATCAAGGGCACGGCCGAAATCGTGATCAGGCGCAAGGAGACCCAGGAGATCCTGGCAACCCAGGTGCAGAACTTCTTTGAGGCCTCGCCGGCGTTCATGGTTCAGGATGCGCCCGGAGGCGGGCAGGTGGTCGCCTACAACGCTGACGGCACCCGCAACTCGGCCAGCAACCCGGCTGTCCGCGGCAGCGAGGTGACGCTGATGCTGATCGGCTACGGCCGCATCGAGGGCGCTCCCGAAGACGGCACTGCCGCCGAAGTGGAAGTGCCGCTGGCTGGCATCCTGCTGATCGGCAACCAGGTGGAGGCGCTCAGTTCGACGCTCGACCCGTCAACGCCCGGAGTCTGGAAGATCCGCGCCCGGCTGGATGCCCAGATCGTCGGCCCGGCCGGAGCCAACTACCAGGTGCCCGTGGCGCTGCTCTACAAGGACCTGCTGAGCAATCAGACTCCCTACAGTGTGAACGGCAATATCGGCAAGATCGTCACTTCGATCGCCATCAAGCCGTAAAGCCGGGTAGAATCCATTCATGGCGGCGGGCCAGAGCTTCGATGTTGTGGCCTGCCGCCTTTCTTTTTCCAGTGCCGCGCCGGTCCGCTTCCCGGCCACCGCCGCCAACACCTTTCGTGGCGCCCTGGGCTTTGTCCTGCGAGAGGAGATTTTCCGGCCCCGCCAAACCGCCGGCCCGAGCGGGTTGGCCGATCCTCCTCGCCCGTTTGTCTTGCAGGCTGATTCGCTCGACGGGCAGACGCTGGACGGCGGCTTCGAACTGGGCCTGAACCTGTTCGACGCATCGCTTGAGCCGGAATTCAAATCAGCATTCGAGAAAGTGGCCGCGTCCGGCATCACGGCGCAGAGGGTAAAACTGCGGCTGGAGGGCTGGACGGCACGGCGTGTTGTGATTGCGCTGGATGACGCG
>JACZJQ010000127.1 GCA_014860455.1 Bryobacteraceae bacterium
CTCCCCGCACAACTCGTTCCTCATCGATCCCGAAGACATCCTCATCGCCCGCCGCCTCGCCCTCGACTCCAACCTCGACCTCATCGGCTTCTACCACTCCCACCCCAACGCCCCCGCTTACTTCTCTCCGCGCGACCTCAGCCAGTGCTGGCCCGGCTACCCAAACCTCGTCGTCTCCATCTTCAGCGGCCGGCCCATCACCGCCAAAGCCTTCATCGCCAGTTCAGACCTCACCCACGCCACCGAAATCCCCATCACCATTCCCTCCGCCCTCACGCCGTCTTGAGCAGTTCCTCCCACGTCACTTCGCGCTTCAGATCCACCGCCAGCCGCCCCAGCAGCGACGTCAGCGTAGCGTCGCAGGCAACGTCGGCCATGTTGTAGCTCTTGCCCTCCACAATGTGCGTGACAAACGCCTCCAGCGCGTCGATCGTGATCTCGCGCTTCGACGCCACCCGCACCGGTTTCTGCCCCGGATACGCCGCTTCGTAATACCGCCTGTGCGTCTCCACCGATCCCAGCGTCCCGAAAAACTGCTCCCGCACCAGCCCCGCCGTCTGGATCAACTGCGTCCCGTGCAGGTACCCCGGCAGCCCCCCCGGATAGGCGTAGGTCACATTCACGTGATCCAGGTTGTTCCCAAACGGCCGCCGCCCCTTCCACCCGCCCCCGATCGCCGATACCGGATGCGCCTGCGCGAACCAGTTCAACACGTCCACCCCGTGGCAATCCTGCTCGACAATGAAATCGCCTGACTTCTCCCGCCACGGATACCACATCCGCGCCAGTTGCTCCTCGCTCGGCTTCGGCGCGTTCGTCCGGATCCCGCCCACCATCCACTCCGCCCTCATCAACAGCAACTCGCCCAGCTTGCCCGTCCTCAGCAACTGCTCCGCCGCCAGATACTCCGGGCTGAATCGCTGCTGGAATCCAAAGAAAACCACCTGCGACGCCTTCATCGCCCCCGCCGCCGCCCTCAGCCTCTTCACTCCGCTCACCGACGCCCCCGCCGGCTTTTCGCAGTAGATATGCTTGCCCGCCCGCGCCGCCAGTTCAAAATGCTCCGGATGCATGTACACCGGCGTCGCGATCAGCACCGCGTCAAATCCGCCCGCCGTGAACAGCTCGCGTGCATCCTTGAACACGCGCGCCTGCGCCGCCGCCGGAGCCGCCGTCTTCACCCTGTCAATGCTCGCCGGATTGGTGTCGCACACCGCCGTCACCTGCACCCGCGGGTCCTCGGCCAGGTAGCGCGTGTCGTAGCTCCCGCGGTTCCCGGTGCCGAGCGCGGCCACCTGCACTTTCGAGTTGGCTTGCGAACCGAAGGCGGTCGATGCCGGGACGATAAGCCCCCCGGCGATAGCGTTGCGTCGGCTGATGGACATGGCTGTGCGGTTTGACCTCAGCGGACATTCTATGCCAAAGCCCGCGCTCCGGTTACAATCCTCATGTGAGCCACGACCACCCCCACGGCCAGGTCCCCGCCCGCGCCATGCACCTGTCGCTCGCCGTCGGCCTGCTCATGCTCGCCGGCAAATGCTTCGCCTGGTGGATCACAGGCTCGGCCGCCATCCTCTCCGACGCCCTGGAATCGGTCGTCCATGTCGTCGCCGTCTCCTTTGCCGCCTTCAGCCTCTGGCTCAGCCTCCGCCCTGCCAGCCGCCGCTTCCATTACGGCTACGAACGCATCAGCTTCTTCTCCGCCGGCTTCGAAGGCGCGATGATCATCTTCGCCGCCTTCGCCATCATCGCCACCGTCGTTCAGAAATGGATCACCGGACTCCAACTCGAACAGCTCGGCCCCGGCACCGCCCTGGTCGCCTCCGCCGGCGCCCTCAACGGCCTGCTCGGCCTCTACCTCATCCGCACCGGCCGCCGCACCGGCTCCCTCATCCTCGTCGCCAACGGCAAACACGTCCTCACTGACTGCTGGACCAGCGCCGGCGTCGTCCTCGGCCTCCTCCTGGTCCGCTTCACCGGCTGGCTCCCCTTCGACCCCATCTGCGCCATCATCATGGCCGCCAACATCCTCTACTCCGGCTTCCAACTCATCTGGCACTCCGCCCGTGGCCTCCTCGATTACGCCGACCCCACTACCGAAGCCCGCCTCCGCACCGAACTCGACGCCTCCGCCGTCCGCGAAAGCGTCTCCTGGCACCGCCTCAAATTCCGCGAAACCGGCGGCCGCCTCCTCGCCGAAGTCCACATCCTATTCCCCTCCGGCGTCACCGTCCGCACCGCCCACCAGGTCGCCACCCGCATCGAACGCCGCCTCGAGGAATCCTTCGAAGGACGCCTCGAAGTCCTCACCCATCTCGAACCCGCAGACGGCCACGACGGCGTCCACGGCGATTCCCACTCCGAACCTCAAAACTGATCCGCCCATCAGAGCTATACTGGGCAACGTTGCCCGCCCATTCCCATCCCGGCTTCCTCCCAGGCCTCCCGTCTTCCACCCAGCCTGATATCCTCCCCAGGCTCCTCCACGAAGTCCGCCAGCCCCTCTGTGGCATCGAGTCCATCGCCTACTACCTCGAAATGGCCCTCGACGGCCAGGACGACGCCATCCGCCACCAATGCGGAAAGATCCGCGCCATGGTCCGCCAGGCCAGTTGGCTGCTCGATGACGCCGCCCTCGGCGCCGCTCCCACTGTCCCCGCCCCACAGCCTTCCGCTCTCAACTCCGTCGTCTTCGACATCGCCGAACGCCTCGCCCTGCACGACGAACGCTCCCTCATCCTTCAACTCCCCGCCCTGTCGCCACGCGTCCTGCTCGCCGAATCCCGCCTCCGCCGCATCATCGAACACGTCCTCTGCTTCTTCCACGAAGTCGCCGAAGTCGATGAAACCGTCCGCATCCTCACCCGCCACAGCCACTCCGGCTGCGTCCTCTGCATCTCCGGCCAGGTCCAACTCGAACGAGCCCGCGAACTCGCCTCTTTCTTCGATGCCCTCCGCCCCGGCGGCCTCTCCGCCGCCCTCGACGCCCTCGGCGGCTGCCTCGAAATCACCACCCCGCCTGGCGCCCTCGAAATCGCCCTACTGCTTCCAGCGGCCTCGCACGATTAATTCAATCCCTCCGTCCCCCGCCCCCAC
>JACZJQ010000128.1 GCA_014860455.1 Bryobacteraceae bacterium
CTTCCCCTCTCGGTCCCCTTCGCCCTGCTCAGCCTCCTCATTGCCGGCGAGAACTTCTCCATCGTCTATACTTCGCTCGGAATCCTCGTGCTCTTTGGAATTGTGAAGAAAAACTCCATTCTTCAGATCGACCACATCAAGGGACTCCGCCGCGGCGGCATGCAGCGCCTCGATGCCATCTATCAGGGTTGCGACGACCGGCTCCGCCCCATTCTCATGACCACCGCCGCCCTTGTCGCCGGCATGATCCCCCTCGCTCTCGGCCGCGGCGCCGGCGCAGGCACCCGCCGCACCGTTGCCATCGTCGTCATCGGCGGCCAGACCCTCGCCCTGCTGCTCACTCTCCTGGTGACGCCTGTGGCCTATTCCATCTTTGACGACATCGCCCATTCCCCGCGCTGGTCGATGGTCTCCCGCGGCTTGAGCCGGGCATTCAGTCCGCTGAGAAGAGCCCTGGGCGCTCTCACCGGCCTGGTCCGTTGATTGGCCGGCAACCGCACGGCAGGTTATTATCCGGCAGGTTTTTAAAGGATGAGTATGAATTTGAGGATTGTAGCGGCGTTGCTGATGGGCCTCCCGGCCCTGGCCCAGCCCCCCGGAATCGATCAGACCGCCCCCGTGGACATAGGCAGCATCGACCAGGCCTCACGCGTGGGCGTAAGCAGTGTCGAGGTCCGTCTCACGCTCGACCTCGCCCTGGAACTTGCGCTCAAGAACAACCTCGCCATCGAAGTCGAACGCACACAACTCGATGCCGCCGCCCAGGCCCTCACCGGCGCCAAGGGCGCCTTCGATACCGTCACCCTCTGGCAGCCGTCCATCAGCGACATGACCACGCCCACCACTAATACCCTGTTCGCCCCAGACGGCAAACTCAAGGATAAGGCCGTCAACTGGAACATGGGCCTCCGCCAGAAGACCCCCTGGAACGGCCTCTCCCTCAACGTCGCCTTCGACAACGCCCGCCAGACCACCACCAACGTCATCACCGCCCTGAACCCCTTCTATACGTCGCGACTCTCCGCCGTCATCTCCGCCCCCCTCTGGCGCGGACGCCGCATCGACCGCGACCGCGCCGAAATCCGCATCCGCTCCAAAGCCGTCGAACAGTCCCGCGCCGATTTCGAAACCAGCGTCGTCGACGTCATCACCCTCGCCCAGTCCGCCTATTGGGACCTCGCCGCCACCCGCGAGGACGCCAAGGTCGCAGCCATGGCCGTCAACCTCGCCCTGGAACAACTCGGCCGCACCCGCCGCGCCATCGACGCCGGCACTCTCGCCCCCGTCGAAATGGCCGCATCCGAAGCCGAACTCCAGCGCCGCATCGATACCTATGTCACCGCCGTCGGCGCCGTCACCGTCACTGAAAACGCCCTCAAGGGCGTCATCGCCGCCGGCCGCCAGGACGAAATCTGGTCCAAACGCATCGTCCCCGCCGAAACCCGGGAGTTGAACGTCCCCGATACCGATGTCGTCGCCGCCATGTCCAGCGCCATGGCCAAACGGCCCGAACTGCGGTCTCTAGACCTCCAGAAGGCCCAGGCCAGCGTCCAGAAATCGCTCGCCTCCGACTCCACCAAACCCACCGTCAGCCTCACTGGCTCCTACTCCGTCGCCGGTCTGGCTGGCGCCCAGGCCACCACCGCCAGCCCTTTTAGCTCCCTGTTCGGATCCATCACCGACCGCCTCAATACGCTCTCCGGCATCCAGGGCCTGCCTCCCTTGCCGGCGGTCTCCAGCGGCGGCATTCCGGCCTCGCTCGTCGGCGGCTACGGCTCCTCTCTGTCGAACCTCATCTCAGGCGATTTCCCCACCATCCAGGCCGGCCTGCTCATCGAATGGAACCCCCGCAACCGTACCGCTGAAGCCGCCCTCGCCCAGGCCGGTCTCGTCGAGCGCCGCCTGAACATCGTCAAGCGCCAGCTTGAACAGGCCATCGAAGCCGAAGTCCGCAATTCGCTTCAGGGCCTGGCCACCGCCCGCCAGCGCATCCAGGCCGCGCAGGCCTCCGAGCGCGCCGCCCAGGAGAAACTCGACAGCGAGATCCGCCTCTTCCAGACCGGCGAATCGACAAACTTCCTCGTCCTCACCCGCCAGAACGAGTTGATCGACTCCAAACGCCGCGCCGTCACCGCCACCCTGTTTCTCAACCGCGCCGTCGCCCAGGCCCAGAAGGCTCTCGGCACCGCCCTTTCCTCGCACAACATCAAACTCGACTAGCCCGCCCCCTTGCCCCTCGTGGCGCAAGCTCTCACAAGCCGCGTCCCGACTCTTCGGGACGCCTTGTTCGTCCTTGGTCGGCCCGTTCACCCGCGCCCACCAGGCGAGCCTCGTGCGTCAGCGCGAGGTAGAAAACAGATCGCCGCCCACTCGCCCCCGGGCGTTTCGCGCGAACCGCCTACTTCCTCACCGCCAGCACCCCATTGCCCGGCGCCAACTCCACCCGCTGCGGATGCCGCGGCAGCGTAACCTTCACCGTCGCCCCGTCCGCCGACGTCCTCACCCACTTCACCACCGGCGTCTTCGCCCCCGCCGG
>JACZJQ010000129.1 GCA_014860455.1 Bryobacteraceae bacterium
GAGTCTTCAGCCGTCTGGACCGCTTCACGGGCGGTCATGGTGACAGGCTTTTTCCCTGCTTTGCGGGCCTGATAGGCTTCGGCCCGGGCCAGGGTAGCCTCCGCCTTCTGGAAGGTCTCGGCGGCGTAGCGGTCGGCGCCGATGGAGCGCGCGATCTGAACGGCGTTGCGCGCCTCGTAGAGCTCGAGTGGAATCTTCTTGTCGAGTTTCAACGCAAGGGGGTTGGACAGGCGCTGATACTGTCCACGCTGCAGGAGTTCATACTTGGCGTCGATCACTTCGATCTTGCCTCTTGTGTCCGAGCGCACCATGTTCTCCATGACAATCAAGTCGCTGGGCATGGTGACCGAGTAGTAAGGTTCGGCGGTGACGATCAGACCGAACACCTGCATCTCGGTGGTTACGTTCAGCTTGCTCTTGGTGCCATTGAGAAGGATCTCGCCCAGGTTGGCCGTGCGGCCCTCGGGGGTGATTGCCCAGAGCACATACGTCAGGTACTCGGAGCCCTGCTTGTTGGCTGGGAGCAGGTCGTCGAATTCGACTTCGATTTCGATGTAGCCCTGCTTGCTCTCAACTTTGGCCTCTCCACGGGCCTTTGGCATGAGTTCGGTGCCTTTGAAATCTATCGTGGTTGAACCGCTGCGGTGCTGGTAGTTGATTGCTTTCGCGGTCCGCTGGGTGACGGTAATGCGGTAGACGGGAGTGGATCCAGCGGCCATCCTGGCCGTGTTGTCGTCCTGGCTGAGCGGCGTTTGAGCCGCCAGGATCCCGCTAACGAGAAGTAATGCTCCGGTAAGTTTCATTTGGTTCACTTTGTGTTTCTTTCCAGCCAGACTAGCGGCGTGAAGTGGTAGCCGTGCGCTCTCGCGGCGAATACTTATTGAGTAGGTTAAGGAGCTTCGCGGCCGCCTTGGGCGCACGAACCCCAGTGGTCAGGATCTGCCGGTTCTCAAGGCGTTTGCCGTAGAGCGTGGCATTATCGTCGAGGTCTTCCCGCAAGGTGGCGCCAGTGAGCGCAACGCCGGCGAACAGTCCCTGGGATCGTGACCAGGAGAGAATCTCGGCTTTCATTTGAGCGTCGGTTTGAGCTGTCGTCGTGCGCCCCACCGGTCCGCCCGCGACCGAGGCTTCGCCGCCAAGCGTGAATTTGCTGGAGAGCAGTTTGTCCACGCCGCGCGCATTCATGACCAGCATGATCAGGTCAGTGGTCGAGCCGCCGAGTTGGAAGCCAACGCTGCCGCCCTCGACGCGGACCGTTGCCGGCGCCGACCAGCCAGGTCCGACGGCGTTACGGCAGGACGCGTATCCTTTTCCATACTTGCCGCCAACCAAAAAGGCGGCGGACTTCAGTCCAGGGACGATGACGATGCAATGGGCGTTCGCCAGCAGGTCTTCCGGAATGCCCTTGTCGGGCGTTGCCATGATTTCCGAGAACACTGCGGCGGATTCAGTCAGCCGCTTTGCCGGTTCATCGTCTTTGGCAAGCAATGGCGTGATCGCCAGAGCAGCCACCAGAATTAATCGCATGATAGACCTCCTCGATGGCCCTATACACCCCACTTGGGGCTTTGGGCGACAGCCTAGCTAGTGCACGAGTCGCGCCATCGCCGGCTTTTGTTGAGACGATTCGCTCGCAGCTGTTTGCGGAAGGCAGTTCGGGTGTGGCAAAGGCGGCGGCGATTAACCATATGCGGTCACTTGACCGGGGACGGTCAGCC
>JACZJQ010000009.1 GCA_014860455.1 Bryobacteraceae bacterium
ACTGTGCCTTGGGGATGATGTAGCCGATCTCGTCGTTGGCGAGCCCGACGACCATGCGGATGGGCGCGGTGAGGATGTCGCTCTTGATGCCGGGTTCGAGTGGGGCATCGGGGAAGTCGGCGTTGGGATCGCGCGAAATCAGGCCGAGGCTGAGTTCGGGATAGAGTTCGCCGGGGATCATGGCGGCCTGGATGGCGGGCTTGCCGCTGGCGGAGATTTCGAACAGGCCGACGGGGGTGCGGGTGACGGGCGTGTCGCCGCCCATGGGCTTGCGGCCCTTGAAGATTCCGGCGGCGGAGGCCATGAGGTAGTTCTTGTTGGCGACGGGGATGTCGACTTCGGATTCGCGGTAGGAGACGTTGTCCGCTTTGATGGATTTGGCGGATTTCAGGGCGGCGAGGGCGATGCGGGCGGCAGGGCGGCCGACGGATTCGGCGAAACGAAATGTGTCAACCGGGGCGAGCTGGCCGGTTTCGTAGTCCTTGATGGGTGCGTCGAGGGGGGACATCATGCCGCCGATGGCGCCGTTCAAAAAGACGCACGTCGCGCCGCCTGAGCGCTCGACTTCGTCGCGGAGGTAGTGGACGTAATCGGAGGTGATGAGGGTGTTTTTGCTGCCGAGGGATTCGGGGTGGTTGGTCCAATGGATTAGAGTGGCGATGCGGGCGCCTTTGGGGGTTTCGAGAGCGATGGCGGTGATGGCGGAGTCGATGACTAAGGGCGGGCGGGAGTCGTCGTAGAACTGCTTGAGGGAGGGCGGATTGGCCTGGGCGGCTCGGATGCGGGCGGGTTGGAGGGAGTCCAGGGCATCGATGGCGGCGGCCGCGGTGTTGCGGACCACCAGATCGTTGTAGGCTTCGTTGATGCCTGAGACGCCGCGCTGGCTGCCCCAAAGGCCCATGGTGTCGGGGGCTTCGTGGACGTGGGTGACGGCGACGACGACCTGGGCGGCGGGATGTTTGGCCTTGACGAGTTGGCGGATTTTGGCGACGTCGTCGAAGAACAGGCCGATCGAATCGACGCCGCAGAGGACCACCTGATTGCCTGCTTCGAAGGCGACACAGCGGGCCCAGAGATCATCGTGGACGCCTGTTGCGGCGCGGCCGGTGTCAAAGCCGGCTATGTAGGCGGTGGCGGATTTGAGGTCGGGCGTGACGGTGCGTTTGGCGACGCTGGCCTTGAATGCGCCGAATGCGCAGACGGGTGTCAGCAACAGGGCGAGAAAGTGGTTGAGGTGCATCCTTAAAGACAGATTACACCGGGGCGACGGGTTCCCATCGGGCCGATTGCGCGGCGCGGAACAGGGCGTCCATCGCGAGGGCGTTGCCGAGGGAGTCTTCGAGGGTAACGGCCTGGGGTTCAAGGCCGCGGATGGCGCGGGCGAAGCGCTGGGCCTGGACGGTGTATTGGTTGCAGACGGGGAACAATTCCTCCACCATCGATTCGCCCTGGAGGCCGGAGCCTGTGTCGGTCCAGAGGCGGCACGGACGGTCTTTGAGTGCGTTGAAGGGGACTTCGATTTCGACCCGTCCTTTCGTGCCGAAGGCGATAACGCGCTGGTAGGGGACGAGTTGAGTTGAGACGTGGAAGTGGGCTTGGCCGGAGGGAAAATGGAGCATTCCGGAAGAGAGGCGATCGATCTGGAATTCGGGGTCGATTTCCATGACCGCCGCGGCGCGGATGGGTTCTTCGCCGAATAGAAGCCGGGCGGAATAGACGGCGTAACAGCCGATATCGTACGTCGCGCCTCCGCCGATTCCGGGCATGTTGCGGACGTTGGAGGGGTCGCGGTTGAAGTAGGAGAAGGCGGCCGAGACCATGCGGATTTCGCCAAGCGCGTCGGAGCGGGCGATTTCAATGGCGCGTTCCCATTGCGGGTGGGTGCGGATCATGAAGGCCTCGGCGCAGAGCTTTCCAACGGCGTCGCGGGCGGCGATGAGTGAACGGATTTCGACGGCGTTGAGTCCGGCGGGTTTTTCGCAGAGAACGTGCTTGCCGGCTTCGAGCGCACGGATGGCGTAGGGGGTGTGGAGATGGTTGGGCAGGGGGATGTAGACGGCTTCGATGGAGGCGTCGGCGAGCAGGTCGTCATAACTGCCGTAGGCCTTGGGGATGGCGAGGATGGAGGCGGCGTCACAGGCGCGTTCGAAGTCCCGCGAGGCGATGGCGGCGAGTTCGCAGCCGGGAGCAAGTTGCAGCGCCGGCAGGAGTTTGTTCATGGCGAAGGCCGAAACGCCGAGGACGCCGAAACGGACGGGGTGGGCGGCGAGGTCTGGTTGGCCGGGAGTCATGAAGATGAGGGTAGCGCATAGTTACAGCAGGGGGTCTGCGTATCGGCGAAAATGGAGGTTTATGGAACTTGTCACTCCGGGTTCGAGAGGATCGCGCAGGGAGACGCTGGCGGCGGCGCAACAGGCTGGGCAGGAGCTGCGGGAGCGGCACATACGGGGGTCGGAGCAGATTGCGCGGGCGATGCTGGAGTTGCAGAGCGAAGAGGGGTACTGGTGCGGTGAACTGACGGCGGATTCGACACTGGAGTCCGATTACATCCTGTTGCAGATGTGGCTGTATCCGCCGGAGCCGGATAAGGAATGGATGCCGCCGTCGCGGGCCCGGGTGGACAGGGCGGTGAAGGCGATTCTGGAGCGCCAGCAGCCCGATGGCGGGTGGTGGATCTATCCGGGCGGCGGGGCGGAGATCAACGCCACGGCGCGCGCCTACACGATGCTGAAGACGTGCGGCATGGATATCGAGTCCGAGCCGATGCGCAAGGCGCGGGAGAAGGTGCTGGAACTGGGCGGGTTGCAGGCCTGCAACAGCTACACGAAAATCAACTTCAGCCTGTTTGACCTGTATCCGCGGAAGTATGTCCCCAGCGTGCCGCCGGAGATCGTGCTGGTGCCGGGCGATTTGATCTACGAGATGTCGTCATGGACGCGGGCGATCATCGTGCCGCTGTCGATTGTGCAGGCGGTGGGCAAGCACAAGCCGACGCCGATGGGGCGAAGGGTGGACGAGTTGCTGGCGCCGCACAAGAAGCTGTCGCTGCCCAAGCGCGACGCCGTGAGCCTGATCTTCAACCAGGTGGACAGAGCGGTGAAGATCTGGGAGCGGAGAAACCTGCGCAACGTGAGGGCGAAGGCGATCCGCGAGGCCGAGCGCTGGATGCTGGAGCGGACGCGGTACAGCGACGGGTTGGGGGCCATTTATCCGTCGATGATGTACCTGATCATGGCGATGGAATCGATGGGCTATGCCAGCGACCAGCCGGATCTGGTGGAGGGTATCAGGCAGTTTGAGAATCTGTTGATTGAGACAGAGGAGCGGTTTCAATTTCAACCGTGCGTGTCGCCGGTGTGGGACACGGCGCTCTGCGCGTATGCGCTGGGCGAGTTGGAGGCGAATCGGCCGGGGGTGGCCGACCAGGCAAAGATGACTCGCGCGGCGGACTGGCTGTTGACGAAAGAGGTGAGGCGGAAGGGCGACTGGTCAGTGAAGCGGCCAGAACTGGAGCCGTCGGGGTGGGCGTTCGAGTTCGCCAACGAGTTTTATCCGGACATCGACGATACGGCGATGGTGCTGCTGGCGCTGAGGCACGCCAAGGCGTCGGATGGCGAACAACAGGCGCGGGTGGAGAAGCGGGCGGTGAACTGGCTGCTGGGGATGCAGGGCAGCGACGGCGGTTGGGCGGCGTTTGACGTGGACAACAACTGGAGCCTGTTGAACAAGGTTCCGTTTGCGGACCACAACGCGATGCTGGATCCGGCGTGTCCGGACATCACGGGGCGGGTGCTGGAGGCGTTGTCGAAGATGGGCCTGGGGTCGGAGCATCCGGCGGTGGCGCGTGGAGCGGAGTTTCTGCTGCGGAATCAGGAGAGGGATGGCAGCTGGTATGGGCGCTGGGGTGTGAACTACATCTATGGGACGTTTCTGGCGCTGAGGGGATTACGGGCATCGGGTGTGGACGGGACCAGGACGGCGGTGGAGCGGGCGTCGGAATGGTTGCGGTCGATACAGAATGCGGATGGCGGGTGGGGTGAAAGTTGTCTGGGCTACAAGACGCACGGCTATGCGCAGGCGCCGAGCACACCTTCGCAGACGGCCTGGGCGATGTTGGGCCTGGAGGCGGCGGGCATGGGGCAGTTACCGGCGGTGAAGCGGGGGGTGAAATGGTTGCTGGAAAGGCAGAAGCCGGATGGGCGCTGGGACGAAGACCTGATGACGGGGACGGGATTCCCGAATGTCTTCTATCTGGCCTACCACCTCTACCGGGACTATTTCCCGCTGCTGGCGCTGGCGACGCTGTGTCCTACGGCCGTCAACGTGGAGTAGCGAGGCCGGGATCAGGTTCAGCAGGGCCGGGCGCGGCGAATTTGTAGTCGCCGTAGACGATGCGGGTGGTGCTGCGGCCGAAGATGCGGATGTCTGAGTCAGACTGATTCAGCGCCGGAACCCAGTGGCCGTCCAACAGCTGGTTCTGATGGACGAAGCCGGTGCGTTTCACCCAGATCGAAGGTTTCTTGGCTGGAGCGGCCTCGATGCGGGTGACGGCGAGATGGGCGGCATCGATCCAGATGCGGCCGCGAAACAGAACAGGGTTTGAGGAGCGCGGCTCAAGCTCGAAGACATGGTGCGGGCGGGTGTCGATAACCGCGGTTTCGATGAACTTGAACGAGTAGTTGTCGCGGCAGATGCGAGTGGCTGCCTGTCCATCAGGCGTCGAAGCTTTCGCCTCGGTCTCGAGCATGCGCTTGAAGACGAGTTTTCGCACCGCGCCCGGACCGGTCTGGCTGAGGATGCGGAAGTGTTTGGCGCCGGCGGCATCGACAGTGACTTCCACCTTCATCCCGGCTTTGACGCGGAACCGAGTGTTCTCGACGGAGTAGTCGCGGATTGAGGTGTAGGCGGGCATGGACGAACGGCGTTTGGCGTCGGCGGTCTCGAAGGAGCGTATGATCTCGTCGGGGGATGGCGCCTCGGCGATTTGGGCGCGCAGAGGGAGAAGCGCGGCGGCGGCGATAAGGGGGGTGATGATGAGGAACATCCTGATCCCGAGCCCTCCAGAAGAGAATCCCGCGCACTCCATTTTAACTCCGCATCCCTGGGCAGCGAAGCCGCCGGCAAGCAGTTGCGGCTGCTTGGAGGGGCGCGAGGACTGGGGAGCTTATCATTGAAGTTGGCCTACGATGCGATCGTGATCGGAGCGGGCGCTGCCGGGTTGTTCTGCGCGTTGACGGCGGGGCGGCGGGGACGGCGCGTGCTGGTGATTGAGCATACGAGACAGGCCGGGGCTAAGATTTTGATTTCGGGCGGGGGGCGGTGCAATTTCACGAACCGGACGGTGACGGCGGCGAACTTCCTTTCGGGCAATCCGCATTTTGCCAAGAGCGCGCTGGCGCGGTACACGCCCGATGATTTTGTGGCGCTGGTGAGGAAGCACCGCATCCGATATCACGAGAAGACATTGGGGCAGTTGTTTTGCGACGAATCTGCGAAGCAGATTCTGGAGATGCTGCTGGAGGAGTGCAAGGGCGCGGGCGTTGAGGTGCGCACAGGGTGCAAGGTGAACGGGGTGAGGCGGGATACGCGGTTTGTTGTGGAGACGGGGGCGGGCGATTTGGAAGCCGCGGCGGTGGTGGTGGCCACAGGCGGGCTCTCGATTCCGAAGATGGGGGCGACGGATTTTGGATACAGGCTGGCGCGGCAGTTCGGGTTGAAGTTGGTTCAGCCGTATCCGGCGCTGGTTCCGCTGGTGTTTGACGGCGAGCACCGGAAGCGGTGGGGCGAGATGGCGGGAGTCTCATTACCGGTGAGGGCGGAGGGCGGGAAGGCGGCGTTTGAGGAGAAGTTGCTGTTTACGCACAGGGGGGTGAGCGGACCAGCGGTGTTGCAGGTGTCGACGTATTGGCGGCCGGGCGCGGAGGTGGCGGTGGATCTGCTGCCGGGGAGGACGTTCGCGCCATTAGCGCATCAGGCGCGCAAAGAACTTGGGATGTCGCTGCCGCAGAGGTTGGCCGAGCGGTGGCTGGAGGCGGAAGGGTTCACGCAGCCGGTGCTGCCGGTCGGGGCGGTGGACAGGAGGCTGCACGACTGGCGGTTTGTGCCATCGGGGACCGAAGGGTTTGAAAAAGCGGAAGTGACAGGCGGCGGGGTGGCGACTGGCGAGTTGTCGTCGAAGACGATGGAAGCGCGAAACGTGGCGGGGTTGTACTTCGTCGGTGAAGTGGTGGATGTGACAGGCTGGCTGGGAGGCTACAATTTTCAGTGGGCCTGGGCTTCGGCACACGCCGCCGGGGAGGCGATATGAAAATGCACGCAATCGCAGTACTGCTGGCGGCCGTGGCGCCGCTGGCCGCCCAAACGCAGCTGCCCTCGGGCGTGGCCGAGGACAGCCGGGCGCGGATCGAGGCGAAGCTTCTGCAGACGCGCGAGCAGATGAAAGCGGCGCTGGGGGCGGATCCGGGCGAGGGGGTGGTGATGGTGGAGGTGAAGTACACGCCGAAGAAAGACGGCAAGTTCTACCTGGACCACGACCAGTTCCTGCTCAGGACCGACAACGACGGCCAGCGCGCCGCGCCGATGTATCCGAGCCAGTTGGCCGGTTCCGCGGTGATGGTGATCAGTTCGCGGGGCGGTACGCAGGGCCAGGTGGGCACGCAGGAGCGGCGGGTGCCTTACGGGGTGCCGGGGATTCCGGGCAGCGGCGGGCCGCCGATGACGTTGCCTGGACAGCAGCCTCCCGTCGTAGGATCGTCGACCGCGGATACGTCGGAAGCGCAAGCGTCGATTGAGGACGACAAGTCGACGCCGGAGCAGCGGGCGCTGCTCAAACAGCTTCATGCGAAGCGTCTGCCTGAGGGCGAGGTGGAGGGCCCGGTGAGCGGGTTGCTCTATTTCACATTTGATGGCAAGCATAAGGTGAAGCACTTCGAACTTGTCTACCGGAAAGCGCCGCCGCGGCTGTCGGTGCGATTCATCGAGCCCAAGAAGAAATAAACATGCTCATCTCTGAACTGGATACGCCAGCCCTACTCATCGACCTCGACATCATGGAGCGGAACCTGGCAAAGGTCGCCGCGTACGCGAAAAAACACGACCTGCGGCTGCGCCCGCATACCAAGACGCACAAGATTCCGGCGCTGGCACGCAAGCAGATCGAACTCGGCGCGGCGGGCATCACCGTCGCCAAGACGACTGAAGCCGAGGTGATGCTGAAGGCCGGGCCGGCGGATCTGTTGATCGCTTATCCGGTGGTAGGGGCGGCGAAGCTGGAACGGTTGCGGGCGATTGCGGAGAAAACCCAGGTGACCGTGGCGTTGGATTCGCTGGCAGCAGCTAAGTTGATCGCCGATGCGGGTATCCGAGCGGGGATATTGGTCGAGGTGGATGTCGGGCTGGGGCGGATGGGCGTGACCAGGGATGAGGCGCCGCTGCTGGTGGAAGAGATCATCAAGCTGCCGCATGTGGAATGGCGGGGCGTGGCGTTTTATCCGGGCCATGTGAAGGATCCGAACGACGGGCAGGAGATCGCCCAGTTGCAGACGGCGATTCTTGAACTGGTGGACCGGTTTGTCGCCATGCGGATTCCGGCGCCAGTGGTGAGCGGCGGATCGACGCCGCTGTTGTGGCATTCGCACAGGTTCGATGGGATGAACGAGATCCGGCCGGGGACCTACATCTTCAACGACCGCAATACGTGGGCAGGCGGGGCCTGCGCCAGGGAAGACTGCGCGGCGACGATGATGGCGACGGTGGTGAGCGTGCAGGGGGGAAGGATGATGATCGACGGCGGCTCAAAGACGTTCTCGTCGGACAAGTTGTCGACTGGCGGGCCGGGGTTTGGGGAGATTGTGGGCGCGCCAGGGGCGCTTTTCCACAAGATGAATGAAGAGCACGGCTATGTGGACATCAGCAAGGCGGAACGCAGCTTTGCCGTCGGCGACCGCGTAAGGGTGCTGATGAACCACGTCTGCACGGCGGTGAACATGCAGGAACGGATCTACGGAGTCAGGGGGGAAG
>JACZJQ010000130.1 GCA_014860455.1 Bryobacteraceae bacterium
GGTGGGGGCGATGAAGGCGGTGCTGGGGCTGGAAGGATCAGTGGTGGCATCGGATGCGTTTTTCCCGTTCCCGGATGGGTTGGAGATGGCGGCGGCCAATGGGGCGACGGCGTTTATCCAGCCGGGGGGATCGGTGAAGGATGCGGAAGTGATCGCGGCGGCGGACCGGCTTGGCGTGGCGATGGTGTTCACGGGGATGCGCCACTTCCGGCACTAAGCAAAACGATTGCTAGACTGAAGGATTACCAGCCATGACAGCGCAAATCTTTGTCACATTGAAAAAGACGGTTCTCGATCCGCAGGGCCAGACGATCCAGCGGGCGTTGAACTCGATGGGCCACCCGGAGGTGGCGTCGGTGAGGCAGGGCAAATACTTCGAGATCGAACTGACGGGTGTGGACAAGGCCACGGCGGAGGCGACGATGGCGAAGCTGGCAGAGGACGTGTTGTCGAATCCGGTGATCGAAGAGTTTCGAATCGAGATCACGGGCTAACGGGCTGCACAGGAGATGTGCGGGATCATCGGCTATGTCGGCCACCGGAAGCCGCTGCCCATCCTGCTTGACGGGCTGAGGCGGCTGGAGTATCGCGGCTACGACTCGGCGGGTGTGGCGGTGGGCGGCGACAGCGGGGGTTTGCAGATTCGGCGGGCATCGGGGAAGTTGCATCAACTTGAAGAGGCCGTGAGGCTGAATCCGGTTGAAGGGTGGTATGGGGTAGGGCACACGCGGTGGGCGACGCACGGGCGGCCGACGGAAGAGAACGCGCACCCGCACCAGGACTCCAAAGGCGAGATCGTGGTGGTCCACAACGGGATCGTGGAAAACTACCTGGCGTTGAAGCATGAGTTGGAAGCGCAGGGCCACGTGTTCAAGACCGAGACCGATACGGAGGTGATCCCGCACCTGATCGAGCAGCACATGGAAGGCAGCTTTGAAGAGGCGGTGCGGGCGGCGGTCGCGCGGATGCAGGGCGTGTTTGCGTTTGCGGCGATCACGAGCCGTGACGCGGGCAAGATTGTGGTGTGCAGGAATGGACCGCCGGCGGTGATTGGGCTGGGCGAGGGCGAGTATTACGTCGCCAGCGACGTGCCGGCGATATTGGCGCACACGCGGGATGTGGTGTTCCTGCAGGACGGCGATATGGCGGTGTTGACGCTGGACGGGGTGCAGGTGACGAGCTTCGAAGGCCAGCCGGTGAAGCGGCAGATGTCGCATATCCTGTGGGACCCGATTATGGCCGAAAAGGGCGGCTATAAGCATTTCATGCTGAAGGAGATTTACGAGCAGCCGCGGGCGGTGCGGGACACAATGCTGGGGCGGCTGGGGCAGGAAAGCGGGCGGGTGTTCCTGGACGAGATGCAGATTTCGGCCAAGGAGTTTAGCGAGTTTGAACGGGTGAGGATTGTGGCGTGCGGGACGTCGTGGCATGCGGCGCACGTGGGCAAGTTCATGATCGAGCGGCTGGCGCGGATGAGCGCGGGGGTGGATTACGGCAGCGAGTTCAGGTACAGGGATCCGATATTGGGGCCGGAGACGCTGACGGTGCTGATATCGCAGTCGGGCGAGACGGCGGACACGCTGGCGGCGCAGCGGGAAGCAAAGCGGAAGGGGTCGAGGACGCTGGCGATATCGAATGTGATGGGGTCGATGCTGTCGAGGGAGGCGTCGGGGACGCTGCTGACGCATGCGGGTCCGGAGATTGGGGTGGCGTCGACCAAGACGTTCACATCGCAGATGACGGCGCTGCTGCTGCTGGCGATGTACCTGGGGCAGGCAAGGGGTACGCTGAGCCGGGAACAATCTGTGGAGCTTTGTCAGGAGATGATGGCGATACCGGGCAAACTGGAGCAGGTGTTGTCGGAAGAGGCGCAGTATGGAGAGCTGGTGGAGGCGCTGCATAAGGCAAACGATTTCCTGTATCTGGGGCGCGGGATCCACTACCCGATTGCTCTGGAAGGCGCACTGAAGATGAAAGAGATTTCCTACATCCACGCGGAGGGGTATCCGGCCGGGGAGATGAAGCACGGGCCGAATGCGTTGATCGACGAATCGCTGCCGACGGTGGTGATTGCGACGATGGACGCGGGCGATGAAGGGTCTGTGCTGAGGTTTGAAAAGACGCTGTCGAATATTCAAGAGGTGAAAGCGCGGGGCGGCAAGGTGGCGGCGATTGTGAGCGAGGCGAGCGAAGAGGTGGACCGGATGGCGGATCACGTGGTGCGCATCCCGCGGGCGAGCGAATTGCTGCTGCCGATATTGGAAGTGGTGCCGCTGCAGTTGATGGCGTATCACATCGCTGTGCGGCGGGGCTGCGATGTGGATCAGCCGCGGAATCTGGCCAAGAGCGTGACGGTGGAATAGGAAGACGGCATGAGGCAGGCGACGGGCGTGGTGGAGGTGAGGACGCGGGGCAAGGGGCTGTATGAAGTGACAGCGGATGTCGAGAGGTGGGTAAGCGCGCAGGGGATGCAGACGGGGCTGTTGACGGTGTTCTGCAGGCACACTTCGGCATCGCTGGTGATTCAAGAGAATGCCGACCTGGATGTGCAGACCGACCTCGAAACGTATTTTGAAAGAATTGTTCCAGAGGACCGGCAGGCTTATGTGCACACGATGGAGGGCGCCGACGACATGCCGGCGCATATCCGGAGCGTGCTGACGGGGGTGAACGTGTCGATTCCATTGATTGGCGGGCGGCTGGCGCTGGGGACGTGGCAGGGGGTGTATGTGTTCGAGCACAGGCGGATGGCGCATGCGCGGAGCATTGCGCTGCATTTGATTGGCGAGTGAGGGGAGTGGCGCGAGGCTTGATACGGGCGCGGCGAGGGGCGATGATGGCAAGACGGGCTGGAAGGAGCTGAGCGGCGTTGGACAAGTATCTGGCGG
>JACZJQ010000131.1 GCA_014860455.1 Bryobacteraceae bacterium
ATCTCCGCCGGACGATCTCCGCGCTCCAGAGCGCGCAAAACACGATCCCGCAGATCCTGTGAATAGGCACGCATCCGATGACTCCCTTCTCAGGAGAAGCATATCACGGATGTGTATCTACTTAAATCGAAAGTGCTCTAGATAGTGCAGCGGATCGAAAATCATCTCCTCCCGCCCGTAACTGCGCCGGTGCCGCGCAATCACCTCGCTGCCGCACGCGATGACCACATCCCAGACGAACGCTTTCATCAGTACCCGCTGGTGGGCATAGCGCACCGGCACCGAGTAGTCGTTGGTTTGAAAGCGCACCAGCGCCTGCGAACTCGCCCGCGTCGAACGCTTCCTGCACGATTCGTAGGCCACAGCCGGCAGCGGCAGCAATCGCTCCCGGTCCCGGCTGAAGCGCTCGCCGATCGTCTCGCTGTGCCCCCACAGCTTGCGCTCCCGGCGCTTCCGGCATTGATCGAGAAACCCGGCATTCAACTCCTCCCAATCCGCTGCGCGCGGCACCGGCACCATGAAATTGCGCCGCGCGTAGCCGACCAGCCCTTCCACGTTTCCCTTGTCATTGCCCTTGCCCGGCCGCCCGAACCTGGCTGCGAACAGGTAGTGCGACTTCAACCGGCTGAACTCCTCGGTCGTCTTGCGCTCCCCGTCGCCGGTGATCTCGGCCACGGCGATTTTCGTGTTGTCGTAAAGGATCGTCCGCGGCACCCCACCGAAGTAGGCGAACGCCTGAGCATGCCCCTCGCAGAACGACTCCGTATTCTCGGCTGGAAACGCCATCACGAAACAGTCGTCCGAGTGCGGCAGATCCACGCACAGAAAGTGCGCCTTTTGCTCCACCCCGCCGATGACCACCAGCGCCTCGCCGAAGTCGGCCTGTGCGTCACCTGGCGGATGCACCAGCGGCACGAACACTTCCTTGTGCCGCAGCCGTGCGTCCCGCACGTAATCCTTCACCTTCGTGTAGCCGCCCGTGAAAGCGTGCTCCTCTCTCAGCCGTTCGTAGATCCGTCGCGCCGTATGCCGCTGCTTCTTCAGCCGCGACTCCTCGTCTTCCAAAATCTGGTCGATGATGCCCAGCCACGGTCCCAGCTTCGGCCGCCGCACCGGCGCCTTCCGCTGATACCCGGGCGGCGCCGAATACTGGAGCATCTTCCGAATCGTCTTGCGTGACAGGCCGAACTCGCGCGCCGCCTCACGAACACTCATCCCGTCCACCTGCACCGCCCGGCGGACCCGCGCATACACTTCCACCTTGTACACCTCCCAGGTGTCGCAAAAACACACCGCACCTGTACTGTTTGCTTGATTTGCCCGAGGAGGTGGTCTACTTTTCGACCGCCACCAACCGCCGCTCACGCGGCGGCATGTGGTCTATTATTGCGCCGCCCTTTATACCCCAAGCTCGACTCGCTCAAGTGTGGTCTACAGTGAGTCCTGAGAACGGGGGGCAACGGCCTGAAGCCAACATAGATGCTGTTCGAGCTCTGCCCCGAGTCAATCTACTGCGGCTTGCGAATGGGCTTCTTAACCGTGCCTTAACGTCCGTGCCCATTGCCGCGTATCGTGTTGATTCTCATGGCTGATGCATTTTCTGCGGAGCACAGGCTCATTTGCGCGCTTCCCAAACGGCCGCGCGGGCTTCCGGAGTTCAGCCATGTCTTAGCAAAGGAAACCGGGTGAACTGTAACTAGTCCAGCGAGGTCATGAGGGAGATTCGCCGGCCAGGTTGCTGGACGTGAGGCATGATCACAGTCCGATCCATGAGCTGTGTTCGTCGTCGAATTGTGTTTAGCGCGCTAGCTTACCAACGTGGTCCAGAACGGCCGCGTTGGCGATCACCGTCTCTTGGCCCTCGGCCTGGAGAACGATGTGGGTTGCGGTTATCGATAGAAGCACACCCTGCTGTCCGGCAATTTCGAATGGTCTCCCCATTGTGAGGACTTTTCGTGCGTAGAAGCCGGCCGCCACGTTTCGAACGATCTCGCGAGTGCCCAGTCCAAAGGACAGTCCGAATGCCAGCGAGGCCCCACCCAGCACCAGACCAGTCACAATTCGGACAATGTCCGTGTCGATCTTGAGTTGGGCGATGGCCATCATGGCGCACACGAAGAGGATGGCACCGGAGACCAGTTTCCCGAGGGTGGGGGCGAACTCAATTCCCGAACTTTCCGCCGATTGGGCAACGGTCTGACCCACGAATTGCCCCACCGTGCTCCCCAGAAGCAACAACACAAGGGCTGCCAAAATATTCGGCAGATAGGCGAAGAACGCTCCGATGGCACCTGAAATCGCATCCAGCCCAAGTGCATCGCCAGCAGTACGGGCCAGGATCAGCAGGATCAGAAAGTACGCTAGACGAGGAAGAAGGGTGCTCAGTTCCTGGCGGATTCCAAGCCGGTGGATCGCTTGATCGACGCCCGCCTTGATGACTAGGTCGTCAAAACGCATCCTCTTGAGCGATTGCCGTAGGACTCGCTCGATCAGCTTCGCAACCAACAGTGCCACAATCGCAAGTAGGATCCCGACAACCACTTTGGGTGCTGTGGCAATCGCAGAATCCACCAGACCGCCAAAAGCCTGTATGAGCTTCTCTTTCATATCTTGGGTTCCTTATTCGTTCCGAACGATTCCAGAAGGTGACTCAGCAGACGCGCCATCTCAAGCAGGGCAATCTTAGGTAAGTTCCATGAATACGAAGCAAGCTGCGATGCGGCTGTCCGGCGATGGATGCTTCTCCGAACCTGCCCGACGAAGTCGGAAGAGGGCTCCAGTTCCTGCTCTTTCAGCGAGTCGATTGGCCGCCCCAACTCCAGGTCATCGCCGCGATTGTCAGCCGAACCGTTGGAATTGGGGTTCATCCTTGTTCCTGCCTGGCGGCCACTGCCTCGTCGACTTCATAGCGGAGTCTGAACTGCTCGCGAGCACGTTTAATCCTCATCTTCACCGCCGAAAGGCCAAGCCCAAGAGCCGCGGCGATCTCTTCATAGGACAGCTCATCCATGTCGCACATCACCAGCGGGATACGTAGTGTCGCGGGCATCGTGTTCAGAATCTGATCGATGCGATACCGGCGCGCCTCTGTCTCCAGATTCTCCTGCGCAGCTGCCGGAACCTGGAGTTGTGGGTACGCCTCCATCGATTCCTCGTGGATAGAAAGAATGTCCTTGCTCCCACGTCTCTTCAGATGATTGAGGCAGTGATGGACTTTGATTCTCTGGAGCCAATGTCGAAATGAGGATCTGCCCTCGAAACTTCGGAACGCGAAGAAGGCTTTGACAAAGACCTCCTGGGCGAGATCCTCTGAGTTGTTCTCATCCCGGGTCAGGTATCGGCAATCCGCCAGAATGCGTTTTTGGTGCTGCCCAATCAACGCTTCAAACGCCCGCAAATCACCGTCCCGAGCTTCACGGACAGCACGAAGCAACTCTTCATCCGGATCCTGAATGTGCGGCCTCGGATCCTCATCCATGCGTCGAGCATCTCACAACTCCAGGCGCTTCGTATCGCTCCGAAGCGGGAATCCTCTCTCGGTGCCCTTCTTTCCGGAGTCTGTCCAGTTGCTCCCTGTCACGACCTCGTTGTATTTCGGACCATCTGTTTCCCAACCCAAGATAACGACCGGAATTCCCACAAAGGCGGCTTTCCGGCCGAGAACTAAAGTGGAGAGCCGGGCCACATGAACGGCCCGGCTCTCCTCAGTCGAACCCTACCTTGAGAAAGAGAATCCGAGTCCGGTCGTATACAGCAAGTCGTTCGACTTGCGTCCCGGTGCTGGATTACTCAGGTAGCGGTCGCTGATCGAAACTGTCCAGTCCAACCACTTGGTCAGTGCGGTACTCGCGCCGACGTCGAAGTTCATGCGGTACTGCCCGGAAGTGGATAGATTGTTGAACATGCGGAAACCCTGAACCAGCTTGGTCTTGGAAGTGAGCTTGTAACTGAAGTCGTTTCCCCAATACACCTCGGCCGAATTCCGGGTGAATGCCGGCCTCGGCGCTGGGTCAAAGGACTCGCGGTTCCATGCGCCGCCGCCAACGATGTCGAGCCCGCCGCGCTCCGACGCCCAGGCGTGAATGCCCACGCCGCCGCCAGCCACAACGCGCAAGTCCAGTGACTGGAACTTGTCGTACTCGTAGTCGTTGAATCCGTTGAGGAACACCTTCGTGTTCAGGTTGTGCCCGTAGCTCCATCCGCCGCGAACCGCGCTCGCCGTCTGTGTACTCACACCATTGATGGAGGCCGAGGAGCGGATCGAGTTGAAGTATGCGGTAGTTTTGCTTGTGTTCGACACGCGTGAGAAGTTCAGTGGCGTCGTGAAGACAAACGTCTGTGCGTTGCCCTTCGTGCCGGCGATTCCCAGGCTGCCGGTGATCGTCCAAAGGTCCAGCAAGCCGGGCCGCCGGAAACGCTCGTACGCTCTCTGCTCTGTGTCATTCCGTAGGGCCACGATCTCGTTGGCGCCAACAGTTTGTGTCGCTCCGGGAGACGCCACCTGGATATGGCCATCCTGCGTCTGAATCGTAGCCTTGACCGTTCGATCTCCCTGTAGGATTACGTTCAGCGGCTGGTCGGTCGTGACCGTCGAAATATCGTCCCACTTCAGCGTGACAGCGCCGAAGCTCTTGCTGAGAATGGTCACCGTCTGACCGTCTTTCTTGACGATGCTACCTGTAACGCGGTCGCCGTCCTTCAGAAGGATCTGGTCTCCCGAAGCGATGGTTGCCGAGAGGCATCCGAAGAAGAACAGCCCGGTGAGCCGACTGCAATTGATGTATGACATGGGAATGCTTGGAGCTCTGCTCACTCGATTGCTCAGCCAGCCAACTGGGAAGTGCAATGCGGGCAGCGCTTCGCCGGAATCGGAATCGGTGTGAAGCAGAAGGTGCAATCTTTGGTGGTCGGGTCCGCCACGGGCGCGGGCTTCTGCATCTTGCTCGCTGCGCGCACGACCATGAAGATCACGAACGCTACGATCAGGAAATTGATGATCGCGTTCAGGAACAGGCCGTAGGCGATCACCGGTGCCGCCGCAGCCTTCGCTGCGGTTAGAGTGGGGTACGACTGACCGTTCAGAGAGACAAACAACTCCTTGAAGTCAATCCCGCTGAGCAGCAGTCCGATCGGAGGCATGATGACGTCATTGACCATCGACGTCACGATCGCTCCAAACGCGGCTCCGATGATCACGGCTACCGCCAGGTCCAGTACATTGCCCTTCATCACGAAGGCTTTGAAATCTTTCAACATGTTTGCTTCCTTGTTTCCTTCTTCTTAGGTTCGATCGGGGGATGGGAGGATCGGACGCGATGCTATTTCTGCTTCGCGATGATCTTGTCTTTGATCTTTGAGTAGACGGGCGCTGGCACGATCTTCCTGTCGACCAGTTCGTTCTTGCCCTTGTAAGGCCGGCCCTTGATGATCTTGTCGCCGTAGGCCTTGCCTATACCGGGCAGCGTCTCCAGTTGCTCGGCGCTCGCAGAATTGACGTCGAGAAGCTCCGCGGCAGGTGCCGCAATAGCTGCGGCTTTTGCTACCTTCGAAGCCTGGGTGGTTGTTGGTGCCGCCTGAGGTATCGCGAAGAGCGACATTCCGACGAACACGGATGGGATCAGCTGAATCAGTTTCATGTGACTGAATCGTCCTTTGTTTGAACTCTCGCCTGGTTGTGCTAACGCGAGGCGGTCGCGACCCGAGCCGCATCTGGTTCGGACTCCCGCGCCATTACGGGATAGGCCAGCCCTGCCAGCAGGGCTCCCACCAGAGGTGCCGCCCAAAACAGCCAAAGCTGCTCGATCGCCCAACCGCCAACGAACAATGCCGGACCTGTGCTGCGTGCAGGGTTGACCGACAGGTTCGTCACCGGAATCCCGATCAGATGGATCAGAGTCAACCCGAGCCCGATCGCGATCGGGGCGAATCCCTGAGGCGCCCGCCGGTCGGTCGCGCCCAGAATGGTCATCAAAAAGAAGAAGGTGAGTACGACTTCAGCCGTCAGGCAGGCTTCCAAGGAATACCCGCCTGGAGAATGCGCGCCAAATCCGTTCGATGCGAACCCTCCGCTCACATCGAAGCCCGCCTTGCCGCTGGCGATCAGGAAGAGCACTCCTGCACCGGCCACCGCGCCCAACACCTGCGCCGCGATGTAGCCCGGCAAATCCGACATCGGGAAGCGTTTCGCCACAAATAATCCGACCGATACCGCCGGGTTGAGGTGACAGCCTGAAATGTGACCGATCGCGTATGCCATCGTCAACACCGTCAGCCCGAAGGCGAGGGCTACTCCAGCGAAGCCAATGCCGAGTTCGGGGAATGCAGCTGCGAGTACCGCGCTGCCGCAACCGCCAAATACCAGCCAGAACGTGCCTAGGAACTCCGCGGGCAGACGTCTGGAGAGAGGGATTGGGACACTCATGTTTCGTTCGTTTTCCTTTCGGGTATTTGTACAGACTACCCACCTGGCGCCGGAGAGCTTCCACTCGGAATCGCTCGCCGGCAGACCGCTGAGTCTCCTACCACTCCCTCAGACAAGTCTCCAAACCGGTAAGTCACATTTCCTTGCAAGAGAACCTGCGACGGGCACGCGAACCAGCGGACTGGCCGGTTAATGGCCTCGGGGGTCACCCAAAACCGGCCAAATGGGGACGTCTGAAAACCGGCCAAATGAACTGACGCAGGACATTGATCAGGACGGGTGGGATACCCTCCGTCGACGTGAGCAATGTCTTGAGCGAAACGAAGAAACAACAAGTCATCGCGCTGGGCCGGCTGGGCTGGCCGCTGCGGCGCATCCAAGAGGAGACCGGCGTTCGGCGGGAGACTGCCGGGGCCTATCTGAAGGCGGCTGGCGTGGCGATCCGCCCGCCACGGGGCTGGGGCTGGCGACCACCCTCAAATCCGGCCAAAGGGGTGACCCCCGACCCGGCAATCGCAACCGAGTCGCCCAGTAAGCCAAACATCTCAGCCGACAGCAATCGGACAGGAGCCTCAAAACCGGCCAAACAGGTGACCCCCGACTCGTGGCCGCCGCAGTCTGCCAGGACCACCACGGCCAGCGCTTGCGAGCCGCACAAGGACTTCGTCGAGGTTTCCTTGGCGAAGGGTCGCAATGCGAAGGCGATCTGGCAGGATCTGGTCGATGACCACGGCTTCCGTGGCAGCTATCAAAGCGTCAAGCGCTTCGTCCGCAAACTGCAAGGCCGGCCGGCCACTGAAGCCCGTGTCGTCATCGTCACGCCGCCAGGCGAGGATTATGATCAGTCCGGCGTCATGGTGAGAACGTGGTGGCGATCGGCTTCTGGCGCGGGCGCGGACGCTCCCATGCCTCTCCTTGGCGCTACATAACGCACTCACAGAGACTCAAGCCACTCGATCAGGCCTGAGGGTAGAGCATCCGCCGGCTGCGTAGGCTGCGGACCAGTTGCGGACTCAAGGGCCTTGCGCTTCATATCCAGATCGGCCTGCACATAAACGTCGGTGGATTTCATGTCCACGTGGCCCAGGAAATCCTTCACCATCACGAGCGGAACGCCCGACTGAAGAAGGTGCATGCCCTTGGTGTGGCGTAATGTGTGCGGGCTGATTGCAGGGCGCCCCAGGCTGGGCATTGAACTGGCGGCTTGCCGCAAGTACTTCAGCAGAATGTATCGCGCGCCGTGTCGCCCTAACCGCATGCCTCGCCCGTTCTGGAACAACGGTTCCTGGTCATCGATACGGCGACCGTTGGTGGCGAGGAACTTACGAACGAGTTGAGCCGATTGTGGCAGCAAAGGGCATAGCCGCTCACGCCGTCCTTTGCCACGTAAGCGGACGAATGGGGGCGCATCCAGATGGAAGTCACAAGGCTTCAGGTCAAGAAGTTCCTGGATACGCCCGCCAGTGTCGTAGAGCACGCTGAGGAGTACGTAATCACGTTCTCCGTGCCGGGCTGTGCGATCAACCTGCGCCAGCAAGTGACCAAGTTCCTGCTCGCTCAGATAGCCCAGTACAGGATGCAGTGCCTTTTTCGCCGGAATCGCCAGAACAGGGCTGCACAAAGCGGCCAGTGAGGGCTGTTGGCCAGCGATATAACGGAAGAATGTTTGTACGGCGGCCAACCGCGCATTGCGCGTCCGGACGGTGTTGGTGCGACTGGTTTCCAGATGGCTCAGGAACTCCAGCACCACTGGAGCGTTGAGATCCTCGATGACGAGTTGATCAACAGAGCGTTTGCACCAGGTTGCCGAGAACCGGAGCAACAGCTTAATTGCGTCCCGGTATGAGGTGCTCGTATGGGGGCTGACGCCTCGCTCCACGGCCAGATACCGAAGGAAGAAGGCTGACAACAGGGTGGCGAGCGGTGGGACTTTCATCAGTGGCTGTCCTCCCGGATGAGATAGCCGAATCGCGCTTGGTGCCGTCTGGTGATTTCGCCCATGAGGTCGCGGGTCAATTGGAGGTACCGCTGCGAGCTCGCCAATCCGACATGTCCGAGATACGCGGCCAGGAGTGGCAGCTTGGCGCCGAGGTCGACATTCTGTTCACACCACAGCAGAAGCCGAAGACCCGCAAAAGAATGGCGCAGGTCATGGAGCCGAATGCGGCAATCCGTTGTCCGTTTGATGCCGGCGATTTTCAACGCGTCATGAAACGCCCCGCGGAGCGCGGTGATGGAATACCGGTCTCCCCGCGGGCTGGGGAATAGCGGTGCGTCCGGGCGACAGGGCCCGTAGCGCTCTGCTGCAGTGACGCGGCACTGAACAATGCGCTGGACCAGATCCGGTGCGAGGGGCACCAGCCGCGATTTGTCGAATTTGCTGTGACGGATGCGCAGCGTGCCAGTCTCGAGATCGAGATCCGCCTGCGTAAGTCGCAACAGTTCTCCAGCTCGCAACCCAGCCAGGTAGAGAAGACGCAACGCGGTGCCAAGAACAGCCGCCCGTATAGGAGACCCCTGCCCCGGCGGAAGTTGGGTACAGGCTTGCAAGAAACGGTTGCCCTCATCTCGGCTGAGCACACGCGGCAGGAACTTCTGTCGAACGATCCGCAAGGACCGGCGATCCGGTACGACCACACGGGCATCGTCCAGGCGCAGGAAGCGGCAGACCTCCCGGATGAGCGTCAGGCGGTGCGCGCGTGTCGTCTCCGATTCGGCGCCTCTCCGGGCGACGTACTCGTGCACAACTGCGGGAGTGACGAGAGGATCAACTGCGGACAGGCGGGTGCTCAGAAAACGGTCGAGGTCACGCAAGCCGCGAACTTCCTCTCGATAGCGGTAACCCATTGCATGCTTCAGGGCGAGGAACCGCGCGAGCTGTGACGCTAATGGCGAGACGAATCCGCAATCAGACGCTTCCGGTGGTGCGCTCATCGGCTCACCTCCTCTTCGGAGATGGCCACCGTGCGGAGTCCAGCGAGATCGACGCGGGTATACCCGTATGTGGTGTCGGTGGACGCATGGCCCAGGACATCGGCGATTATCTTCAGTGGGCGCCCGCCCGCCAGCAGCCGTGTGGCGAGTGTGTGGCGGAACAGGTACATGCCCCGCCGACCAGTTCGTCCGGCGAGGCCAGCGCGCTGAAGGGCTCCTCGCATGTTCGCTATCAGGTTGTTCTCCGGCGCGAACGGCTCGAACGGCGCACGGTGCCGCAGGAACACGGTGCGGTGGGATGAGACCGGCCGCCCGTTGCGGATGTATTCACTGAGTGCGATTGCCACATCAGGCATGAGCGGAAGTGAAAGGGGTCTGCCAGTCTTCAGTTGCCGGAGATCAATGCGTCCGGCACGCCAGTCAATGTCATCGAGCGCAAGCTGTCGAATATCGCAAGGGCGCAACCCATAGCGGGCAGCCAGCAGAAGGATCGCGTAATCCCGGCGGCCGAGGGCGGTCGATTGGTCCACCCCGGCCAGGATGCGCCCGACCTCTGCTGCGCTGAGCACATCCGGAAGGTTCATATGCCGATACTGTCGCGGCCTTGGAACTGCATCGCCCAGGGAGTCCGCCACCCCGTATGGCCCGAAAACTCGAACGGCCTCAAGCGCTTGGGGGTAGCGGGATGTCTGCATACTCAGAAAAGTAGGAACTGTGGAGGTTCTCCTCGAACTCAGAAGCGTCGACCTTGAATGGACTTGTCCCCAATTTTGAGACACGGGTTTAGACTCAGAAAATCCACGAAGGAGAATCTGAGTCATGGCGGATCCGCGCCGGAAGTTCACGCGAGAGTTTAAGGTGGCTGCCGTCCGGCGGCTACAGGCCGGGTTCCCGGTAGGCCGAGTGGCCCGGGAACTGGAAGTCAATCCCAACCAGTTACACACCTGGCGGCGTCAGTTCGGGGCCAAACCAGACTCCCGCCAAGCTCGATACGGTGTGCTGAACCATAGATCCGGGTAGGCAGACCAGTCGGAGCGTGCGCGCCGCCAGACCGGACATTTTGTCCGCCTCTACGGCTACTCTGTCCTCCACATCTCATCGATTCATTTGTCAATCTCTTTTTTGTCAATCACATAGACATTGGTCCCCCAATTGCACCAGGAGCGGTGGAGGATCCCGAACCGTCATGGCTAAATCCATTCAGAGTCTGTCGCTGCTTCTCATAACCGCCGCAATCGCCCACGGTGCGACAAAGGTGGCGCCAGACGTCGAAAAGCTCCCCGCCAGCCAGGCGGCTGAAGTCATCGTTCAGTACAAAAGTAAGCCCTTAGCGGCAACTTTCAGCAAGGCGCAGGGCTGGGGCGTGTCAATTATGCAGCAATTGCCGCTGATCAAGGCCGCGGTCATGAGCGTTCCTCCAGGAATTCTGAAGAAGCTCGAAACTGACCCCGATGTGCTCTACATCAGCCCAAACCGGAAGCTGACGCCGATGCTTCAGTTCTCCCGCGAGACATCGAATGCGAGCATTGCGCAGAACTACGGCTGGACAGGCAGTGGCGTCGGCGTGGCGGTCATCGACAGCGGCTACACGTCACACTACGATCTCAGCTCGAACGTGGTCTACAAAGAGACGCTCGTTGGCGGAACGGCGGACGATGACTACGGACACGGTACGCATGTGGCTGGCATCATCGCCGGTACAGGATCGGTATCAAGCAGCTACAGGGGCATCGCGCCCGGCGCGAAGCTTATCATTCTAAAAGCGCTGGATGGAAATGGCGGCGGGACCGATGCCGCCGCGATCGCAGCCATCGACCGTGCCATTCAGTTGAAGAGCCAGTACAATATCAGGGTCATCAACCTCTCACTGGGCCGTGGCGTCTATGAGAGCTACAAGTTGGACCCGCTCTGTCAGGCGGTCGAACGTGCCTGGCAGGCCGGAATCGTCGTTGTCGTGGCAGCGGGCAACGAGGGGCGCAACAACTCCCAGGGAACCGCGGGGTACGGAACCGTTCTTTCGCCGGCCAACGATCCGTTCGTGATCACGGTCGGGGCCATGAAGGCCAAGGACACCATCTCTCGTGGCGACGATGAAATCGCCAGCTACAGTTCCAAGGGTCCATCCGGCGTCGATATGGTCGTGAAGCCCGACCTGGTGGCTCCTGGCAACCAAGTGGTCGCGCCGATGCGGACCGGCACGGTGCTGTGGAACAACTACCCGAGCAACAGAGTGGTTCTGACCAACTATCTCAGCCAGTACTTCAGGATGAGTGGAACCAGCATGGCGACTCCTGTGGTCGCCGGAGCAGTGGCGTTGATGCTCCAAAAGGAACCGGCCCTGACTCCCGACCAGGTGAAAGCCCGCCTGATGTTGACGGCGACGAAGAACTTCCCGAGCACGAGCATCTCGACTGATCCGATGTCGGGCATTACTTATACCAGTTACTACGACACCTTCACGGTGGGCACCGGATATCTGGATATCTGGGCGGCGATGAACAACACGGTCGCCGTCAGCGGCACAGCCCGGTCTCCCAGCGCGTCGTTCAACACAAAGGACAACACGGTGAGCCTGGTCTTCCCGGCCGGGGTCACGTGGGGCACGGGCGTGACGTGGGGCACCGGCGTCGTGTGGGGCACGTCGAATGTGAGTTCCACGGGTGTGGTCTGGGGGACAGGCGTCGTCTGGGGTACCGGAGTGACCTGGGGCACTGGCGTTGTCTGGGGAACCGGCGTTGTCTGGGGCACGGGGGTGACCTGGGGAACCGGGGTGACGTGGGGCACTTCAGAAGTGCTAGGGGAGAAGTAGGATGGACCGGCGCTGGGATCACAGAAAGGACAGTGACATGACACGCAAATCTCTGAAATTCATCTCTACCTTCTTATCGATTTGCCTTGCGCAGGCCATCGCGGGATCCCCGAAGATCGCCCGCGACCTCGGAGACCTACAGCCTGGAACCAAGGTGGATGTCATCATCCAATTCGTCAACCCGGGCTCGGATGCCGGCGCACCCGGGATGGGCGGCGTGAAAAAAGAGGAACTGCCGCTCATTGGCGCAGCCCTCTACACAATGCCCGTGAACGCACTGGACGCCCTCGCCAAGAACCCGAACGTCCGCTATGTATCCCCCGACCGTCCGGTTTTCCGGACCCTGGACTACTCCGCGGAGGCCAGCGGGGCTTCGATCGCCCGCACCTACGGCTGGGACGGCAAGGGCATCGGCGTCGCCATTATCGACAGCGGAATCGGCACGAGCTTCGATCTTCTGGTGCCGGGTACCCAGACCTCGCGTGTCGTCTATTCGGCCACGTTCACCACCAAAGGGACCGCGGATGAGTTCGGGCACGGCACGCACGTCGCGGGCATTGTGGCCGGCAACGGCGCGGCGTCGTCCCCGCTATTCGCGTCGCGCACATTTCGAGGCATTGCCCCGGCCGCGAACCTAATCAACCTGCGCGTCCTCGACAAGAACGGCGCTGGCACGGACAGCGCCGTGATCAAGGCCATCGACGCGGCGATCAAACTGAAGAAGACCCACAACATTCGGGTCATCAATCTGTCGCTGGGGCGGCAGGTGATGGAGAGCTACGTCAACGATCCGCTGTGCCTGGCCGCTGAAAAAGCCTGGAAGGCGGGCATCGTCGTCGTGGTAGCCGCGGGGAACGAGGGGCGCAACAATTCCGTGGGCAATGACGGATACGCAACGATCGCTTCTCCCGCAAACGACCCCTACGTCATCACCGTCGGCGCGATGAAGACGGTATCGACAGCTTCCCGCGGCGACGACCTCATTGCCAGCTACAGTTCGAAAGGCCCGACGGCGATCGATCACATCGCCAAGCCGGATCTTGTCGCTCCAGGCAACCGGACCATCTCGCTGGCCAACCTGACTGGCCTGCTGTACTCCAGTTACCCCGGCAACCTCGTTCCCTATACGGATTATCTGAAAACCAGCTACACCGCCTACTCGCGGTCCTACTACAAGCTCAGCGGAACCAGCATGGCGACCCCAGTGGTCAGCGGCGCCGTGGCGCTGCTTCTTCAAAAGCAGCCGTCGCTGACGCCGGACCAGGTGAAGGCGCGCCTCATGAAGACCGCGACCAAGACGTTTCCCAGCTATAGCGTGGCGACCGATCCGGTGACGGGACAGAGCTACAGAAGCCAGTACGACATCTTCACGGTGGGCGCGGGCTACGTCGACGTCTGGGCGGCGCTGAATAACGCCGACCCGACATCGGGCAACGCCCTCTCGCCAAAGGCGCAGTTCGAGACCTCCACTCAGGGCGTCAGCTTGCTGTGCGACAGCGGAGCGGTCTGGGGCACCGGCGCGGTTTGGGGAACCGGAGCCGTCTGGGGCACCTGCGCGACAGGCGCGGTTTGGGGCACAGGCGCGGTTTGGGGAACCCAGGTCCTGGTCGCGGGGACCGGAGCGGTCTGGGGCACGGGCGCGGTTTGGGGTACCCAAACAGCATCGGGCTTCGGCGCGGTCTGGGGTACCGGCGCGGTCTGGGGCACACAGACATCCACTGACTCCGCCAAGGTGAACTACACCAGTAGCATGGTCTCGCTGACCGGCATCGGCACGCCCGGGGCCATCTCAGTTGCCATCTACGGAGAGAACTAACGGCCGAGCTCTATCCGGACAGTGAAAGGTAAGAAGCCATGAAGTACAACCTATTGAAAACGCTGCTCTTGCCGCTGTTGGTGGCACCGCTGTTCGGCGGGCACACCAAGATGGCCAAGGACGTTGACGTCAAGAACGGCGAGAAGGAAGTGGATGTCATCGTCCGTTTCAGCCGCGAGCCCGGCGACAAGGAGGATGCAAAAATCGCCAAGCTCAACGGGAATACCAAGGCGAAGCTCAGCATCATCAAGGCCGGCGTCTACACGATGAAGGCCAAGAGGTTGCTGGAACTGGCGGACGATCCCGATGTGGAGTTCATCACTCCCGACCGCCAGGTGCGGCAGTTGCTCGACGTCACCGCCACAACGGCAGGTGCTGACCTGGCCTGGACGGCCGGCTTCAAGGGCAAGGACGTGGGCGTGGCAGTGATCGACAGCGGAGTCTCCGATCCCCCCGACCTCGGCTCCCGGATCGCTTACAAGGAAAGCTTTGTGTCTGGGTTGTCCGCTACGGAAGCCTACGGCCACGGAACACACGTAGCTGGAATCATCGCCGGGACGGGAAAGGACTCCAGCCAGAAATACCGAGGCCTCGCACCCGAGGCCAGGATCATCAACCTGCGCGTTCTCAACAACTCAGGTTTCGGTACCGACAGCGCCGTGATCGCCGCAATCCAGAGGGCGATAGCGCTGAAGAACACATACAACATCCGCGTGATCAACCTGTCTCTGGGAAGGCCGGTGGTGGAGAGCTACGTCAACGATCCGCTTTGTCAGGCCGCTGAAGCGGCATGGAACGCGGGCATTGTTGTCGTTGCGGCCGCCGGGAACTTCGGCAGGGACAACACATTCGGCACGGAAGGATACGGCACGATTCTGAGCCCTGGCAATGATCCTCATGTGATCACTGTCGGAGCCATGAAATCGCAGGCAACCACGCACCGGGGAGACGATACAGTGGCCAGTTACAGTTCCAAGGGGCCGACGATGGTTGATCACATCGTCAAACCTGACATCGTGGCTCCGGGCAACAGGGTAATCTCGGTGAGCACAAAAGGCGTGAGCCTACTCGAGAAGCTTTTCCCCGAAAACATGCTCGGAGCGGCCTACTTCAGCATGAGCGGAACAAGCATGGCCACGCCGGTGGTGAGTGCCGCTGCGGCGATCCTCATCGGAAAAGAGCCATCCCTGAGCCCGGACCAGGTGAAGGCCCGGCTCATGAAGACGGCCTCGAAGACCTTCCCGGCCTCCAGTACGGCCCAGGACCCATTGACGGGCCAGAGCTACACATCCTACTACGACATCTTCACCGTTGGGGCAGGCTACTTGGACATCACCGCGGCTCTCAGCAACAACGAGTTGGCAATCGGATCAGCCAGGTCACCACAGGCCGTCTATGACGCAGCATCAAAGACCGTGAACATCGTAACCGGGTCCGGAGTCACATGGGGAACCGGCGTCACCTGGGGCACGGGGGTCGTGTGGGGAACCGGCGTGGTTTGGGGGACTGGCGTCGTGTGGGGCACTGGTGTTGTTTGGGGGACGGGAGGCAATCCCTCCGGCACTGGCGTGGTCTGGGGCACTGGTATCGTTTGGGGCACGGCCAACCCCGCGGGAGAGTCCCTGGATGTAGCAAGGTTCGGCGAGAACTGATGATGTGAAGTGGCAGCCGTCCCAACCGAGAGGGTAGTCAAAGCATATGCCGAAAAAGGCCAAAGCATTCGTCGCCGTCGTCATCCTGCTGGGCGTTTGCACGGCGGTCGTGGCCGCTGCGAGTTGGCGTGCCGTCCCGAGCCTCGAGCGAATCGCAATCTATGTCACCCTGACCGCCATTGCGTCGATGGTCAAGCTCCGTCTTCCGGGATTGGACGGAACCTACTCACTCAACTCCATCTTTCTGTTGGGCGGGGCGGTTTACCTCACCTTGCCGGAGGTCGTACTGGCGGCTATCGCCGGGGTCCTGGTCCAATCCTACTTTGGAGCAAAGAAACGGCCGGCCCTGTCTCAGACTCTGTTCAACCTTTCAAACGAGTGCTTCAGCATTGCTCTTGCCAGCCTGGGACTGTCCTTTCTTGTTCACCAGGGCGTCATGCCGTTCCGGCCTGCCCTGCTGGCGGCCGCAGCGGCGGTCTACTTCGTGCTGAACACCGGCCTGGTGTCGGGCATCCTTAGTCTGCTCGGGGGCGGAGAATTTCGAACAGTCAACAAGCAGTGGTACTCGCAATCCTTCCCGTATTACCTGTTGGGGGCAGCCTTCGTCGGCCTGCTGCCCGTGGAAGGGCGCCCCATCGATCTTGAGGCCTGGGCCGTGATCGCACCCATCGCCTACTTGGCGCATTTCTTCTGTGGGCTGGCTCAACGGGCCGTCAAAGTCGAGGATTCCGGCTCGACGGATTCGGGTGAAATCCCTTCTTTGGCCAAGGCCTTCACCGGTGCCGTGGCCGTGGCTTCGGCTTCCTTCCTGGTCTACGCGGTGCTTCGCGCGGGGCAGGTCGACTCGACCTGGTTTGCCAGTTATTTCGTCCTCGCGCTTCTGGCCGCAACTTGGAAGGTGAAACTGCCCGGCGCCAATGGGACCGTCTCGCTTCACTACGTGGTCGTTCTCGTGGCTATCGCGTCCGCCGGCCTCGCCGAAACATTGGTTCTCGCAGCTGCCGGCCCACTTGTCCAATCCTACTGGCGGGCACGATCAAAGCCCAGACCGGTCCAAGTTGTCTTCAACGTGGCGGCGATGGTCGTCAGCGCTGGCTTGGCCTACTCCTTCTGCCGGATTCTGGCTTGGCCCGTCCTGCAGCAGTCCCTGCTGACACTCATTACCTGCGCCGCCGTGATCCAGTTCCTGGGCAACACGGTTCTAGTCTCCAGCGTGATCTCGCTTGTGGAGAAGCAGAGCGCCTTCGCACTCTGGCGAAACGTGTATTTCTGGGTCTTCCCCATTTACATGGTGGGCGCAGCGGCGGCCGCCGTCATGGTGGCCACGGCACGTTCGGCAGGGTGGGCGGCCTCTCTCCTGATCCTGCCGTTGATGGTGATGGCCCAGGTCGCCTATCGCACCCAACTCACAGGCCTACACCAATTCGCGCCCGCCGGCAAGCCCGGCGGATCCGTGGCCTGACCGCATCGCTGGCTGTTGGACTTAGGCCGTCCGGACAAGATGTCCGGTCCGAAGGGGCCGAAGCGGACGATTTGACCGCCAACGCGCCAGGGTAGAGCGCAATATCCAATTCAGTATCAATGTTTTGCGGCTCATCTGGGCGATGGCCAACAGATTGCATAATCAACCTCGGAGAGCAGGAGATGAAGAAAGCCGCAACATTGTATATCGCATGGATCATCGTGTCTGGCATGGGCGTGCTCGGCTACGCTCTCAGCAGTTGGCAGCCGAAGATGGTCTCCCGGTTGGTGCTCTTCACCCTCATCACGATGGTGGGCTCTCTCATGAAGGTCAGGTTGCCGGGAATCACCGGCACCATGTCCGTCTACTTCTTGTTTCTCCTGGTGAGCATCACTCAGTTTTCCATGCCGGAAGTCATGTTGATAGGGACCTCCGCCGTTCTACTGCAGTGCTATTGGCGCACCAAGAATAGACCAAAGCTCCATCAGGTCCTTTTCAATGTGGGCAGCACTGCGATCGCTATCCACTACTCCTTCAAGGTCTATCATTCGGTCTTCATGCAGAATTCTGAATTTGGGCTCCTGGTGCAGGTCACCGCGACATCGGTGATCTTCTTCGCTCTCAACACCGGGCTGGTTTCAGGGGTGGTCGCCCTAACCGAGGCAAAGGCCATCCACAAGATCTGGTATGAGTGCTATTTCTGGTGCTTCCCGTATTATCTTCTCGGAGCCCTGCTGGCGGTTGGATTTAGATACGCGACCGACGCCTTCGGCTGGCGGTCCACATTGCTGTTGTTCCCAGCCGTGTACATCGTTTACTACTCCTACCGGCTCTATCTCGGGAAACTGGAAGCTGAGAAGGACCATGTTCAACAGGTGGCGTCGCTTCACCTCCGCACGATCGAAGCCCTCGCCCTGGCCATCGACGCAAAGGATCACACGACTCACGAGCACCTGCGCAGGGTGCAAACCTTTGCCACGGAGATGGGTAAGGAACTCGGTCTGGCGAAGGAGGAACTAGAAGCGCTCGAAGCCGCTTCGATGCTGCACGATATCGGCAAGCTTGCGGTGCCTGAGCACATCATCTCGAAACCCGGAAAGCTCACTCCTGAAGAGTTCGAGAAGATGAAGATCCACCCGATCATCGGGGCGGAAATCCTCGAGCGCGTCGAATTCCCCTATCCTGTGGCGCCGATTGTACTTGCACACCACGAGAGATGGGATGGCAGCGGATACCCATACGGTCTGAAGGGTGAGGAGATCCCGGTAGGGGCGCGCATCCTTTCGGTGGTGGATTGCTTCGATGCTCTTGTATCGGACCGTCCTTACCGGCGCGCCATGCCGGTGGGCGACGCCATCAAGCATATCGAGCAGGAGGCCAAAAAGAGCTACGACCCCGAAATCGTCGCTCTACTGAAAAAACGGTTCAAGCAGTACGAGACAATGATGACCGCCCAGGCCCTGAAGCTGGACCCAGGCAGTTTGTCACATGGAACGAAGGTGCAGAACGGCGAGTCGCCCGCGGCAGGCTTCGAGAGTTACTCCTGCAAGCGGAAGGGGATCTCGAAGGAGGATGCCTCCGATTTCCTGCAGTCCATCGCCGGCGCCCGTCAGGAAGCCCATGCTCTGTATGAACTCGCCCAGAGCCTGGGCAGCAGCCTCAAATTGCACGACACGCTCTCAATGCTCGCGGGCAGGCTGAGCAAACTGGTGCAGTACGACGCAGTCGCGGTCTACGTGCTCAGCGGCGAGATGCTGAAGCCCGAATATGCCATTGGTGTGGACGCGCGTTTCCTCTCCGCCCTGGAGATCCCGCTTGGCCAGGGGCTTTCCGGGTGGGTCGCCGAAACGCGCACGTCCATTCTGAACGGGAACCCCAGTGTTGAAGCAGGATACTTAAATGATGTGCGGAGGATCTGCACGCTGAAGTCCGCGCTTGCCGTTCCGCTTGTGCATGATGACCGTGTGGTTGGCGTCCTCGCGCTGTATAGCACCGAGCGCGACGCCTTCAGCCGCGATGAACAGCGAGTCCTGCAATCGATTTCCCCAAAACTCGCTATGTCGATAGCCAACGCCGTTCAGTACGAACAGGCCGAGTCTTCGGCTACCGTTGATTACTTGACCGGCCTGCCAAACGCACGCGCTCTCTTCCTGCGGTTGGATGCCGAGGTGAACCGCTGCACCCGTTCCAACGAGGCGTTGGCCGTCGTTGTCTGCGACCTCGACGACTTCAAGCAGGTGAACGACCGGTTTGGGCACCTTTCGGGGAATGAAGTCCTGAAAGCCATCGCCACGGAGATGGAGGCGGGTTTCCGCAACTGCGACTATCTTGCCCGCATGGGAGGGGACGAGTTCGTTATGCTCATCCCCAACATCCAGGCTGCAAGCCTCTTCTCGAAGCTCGCCAGCGTTGAACAGACCGTGGCAAGGGTCTGCCGCAAGGTCTGCGGTGAGGATGTGATCTCATTGAGTTCAGGAGTTGCATTCCTCGGAGTCGACGGGTCACACGCCGACGATCTGCTGGCGGTTGCCGATCGGCGGATGTACGAAAACAAGAGCTGCGCAAAACAGCGGCGCTCCCTGTTGAAGCTGATGGGCGAGAAGACGTGGCAGGGCAAAGTACAATACATCGCATGAGCGATTGCCGGAAACGGCCTTCATCTCTTCACGATGCAGAATCCGCTCTCGACCGAATCCTGCTGGATGCGAGTCCAAACGGCGACCGCGACCCCTGCCCCGTGGGCATAACTAAACCGCACACGCGTTCCGGAGACCAGCGTCGTATCCTTGTGGCGCACCCGGAATCCGTCAACAGACGTGTCGACGAGGAGCCCTTCGACAGCCCGGGACGGAGATTGAAGCACTTCGAGCAGGATTGGACCCTCAGCAGGGAGCCTCTCGTGCTGTCTGAGTTCGCTCTTTCTCACCGATCCTAGTATTGCATCACGATTCCAGGAGCCCTGTCTTGAAGGGCCTGCAGTTTTCGGCGCAGCGTCCTTGAGGAAATGCCCAGAACCTCGGCTGATTTCTCCTGGTGCCCGTTCATCTGTCTCAAGACCATCTGGATCAGGGCGAGCTCGGTCTTTTCCAACAGTCCGGTCGAGACATCGGGATCCTCAACCTCCCCGATGCGCGTCGCCGCGAGTAACCGTGCCAGGCTGCCGGCGAACTGCTCGCCTTGAGGTTTGTGCTCTCGGATCTCGACGGGAAGATCGGCAGGGCCGATTAGGCGGCCCGGCCTTGAGCCGCTTAGACCGAGAACGAAGTTCCGCAATTCGCGGACATTCCCGGGCCAGGAGTAGTTCATCAGGAGCTCAGAGGATTCCTCGGAGTATTCCACATCGATGCTCTGCATCCGGCTGAATTCAAAAAGCAGCGCGAGAATGTCGCTTCTTCGGTCACGTAGGGGAGGAATCTGGAATTGAACCTGCGCGAGCCGGTAGTAGAGGTCCTTCCTGAATCGGCCTGCATCGACCAAAGCTCGTAAATCGCTGTTCGTGGAAGCAATCACTCTGACATCGGCGCGGTACTTTTTCACGCCTCCCAGCCGGTAGTACTCCCCCGAATCAAGCACGCGCAGAAGTTTCACCTGCAGTCGGAGATCCAGATCGCCAACCTCATCAAGAAGCAGCGTCCCTTTCGACGCTAGGTCAAACATCCCAGGTTTCGCATGGTCGGCCCCGCTGAAGGCGCCCTTTTCGTAGCCAAACAACTCGCTCTCGAAAAGATGTTCCGGAACCGCCCCGCAGTTGATGTCCACCCAGGGCCCTGAGCTACGGCGTGAGAAGTAGTGCACCGCCCGGACGACCCCCTCTTTTCCGACCCCGGATTCCCCCGTCACGAGAACGGCCGCGTCACAGATCGCAACGTCTCTCACTCGCCTCAAAATGTCTTTCATCTCGGCGCTGGCGTAGATGACTTTGGCGCCGAGGAAGTCATAGCAGTCGAATGGAGGCGAGCCTACCATATTGGCAGTGTAGGAGACTTCGCCTTGTTAAGCCATCCGGGCCACGCCTTAGAAATCGCCCGACTGCTTACTTAGTACTGGATCTGCCACCACGCCGATGTTCGCCAAGAACTGAGGCAGAATCACTGGCCCAACTGCTCCGCCGAATCAGGCTCCTTCGGCCCCGGGCTTGCCATGTGCAGGGACATTCCTCGTTTCCTGGGATTGCGGACTTATCGGTGATGCCCGTGCAGTCTGGCTAAAGACCTTAGGCGCCGAGGCCGATAGACCTATGAGGGTGTGCACCGCCATGTGGAAGCTGATCACTCGTACCCTATTGATCGGATTGATCGGAGGATTCGCCACGGCAACCCTGGTCCGGATCGCCCCGGGCTACGGGATGAGCGATGAGCAGTTGGATGCCAGGCGCACTGAGGCAAACCTCCGTTCCGTCGAAACCAGGCTGGCCAGAGAGAGGAGTGTCCTTCGTTACTACGGCGCTTTTCTTTTCAACTACGCTCGGGGAGACTGGGGGGAATCTCCCCTGTTCCAGCGTCCCGTTCGGACTCTCATCGCGGAGCGGACCGCAGTCACTCTGACTGCCGTGCTGTTCGGACTCAGCACTGGGTGGGCGTTTGCCCTCGCCTTCGGTGTGTTTGGCGGATTCCTGCCGACAGCCGCCTTCGCTGGACTCGCCAGGTCAAGCGCGCTTCTCCTTCAATGCACGCCGGCGGTTGTGGTGGGACTCCTACTACTGTCCTCCGGGGCGCGCGGACCTTTCGCGTGTGCCATCGCAGTCGGTCTCGTCCTCTACCCGCGGTTAGTACTATATGTAATCAATCTCACCCGCGAGGCCACGGCAATGCCTCATGTCCTCACCGCGAGGGCCAAAGGCCTCGTTAGCCGCCTGGTTCTCTTCAGGCATGTTCTTCCCGTCATTGTTCCAGAGTTGCTTGCGCTTGCCGGCATTAGCGTCAGCATGGCGCTTAGCGTGGCAATTCCGCTGGAAATGATTCTCGACATTCCAGGCCTCGGCCAGCTCACTTGGCAAGCGGCGTTGGGCCGCGACATGAACCTGCTCGTCAACCTCACCATGTTCATCAGTCTTGCTGTCTCGATCTCGAATGCGGCGGCTGAATGGACCGCCGCGCGCTGGTCACGGGTAGAGGCCGGCACAAGATGACGGCCGCCTTGGAACGAAGAGCCCGCTTGGCTAGCGCCGCCTTTCTTGCCACACTGGCGATTGCAGCGCTGGCTGCTGACTGGGTTGCGCCATACCAGCCGGAAGAGCAGTTTCGCGAAACAATAGCGGCCGCCCCGTCGAGCCGGTTTTGGCTGGGAACTGACGACTTGGGCAGGGATCGCTTCTCAAGACTCATCCACGCGACGCGTATCTCACTCCTGATTGCCCCCGCGGCGGCGCTGCTCTCTGTTGTTCTTGCCGCTTCCGCGGGCATAGCCGCGGCAACCCGGACAGGCCTCATTGGGAATCTCCTCATGGGTGCGGCGGACATCACGCTGTCGCTTCCTTGGCTGCTCCTGTTGTTGACTGTGCGCTCGCTGCTTCCGTTGGACGTCACTCCCTGGGCCTCGCTGACTCTGACTTTCGCTCTCCTTGGCGCAATTGGCTGGGCTGGTCCCGCACGAGTCATCAGAGCGGCCATACGAGAACTCCTGGTTTCGGACTTCGTCATCTCGGCGCGAGGACGGGGGCTTTCCAAATCGCGCGTCTTCCTGTGTCACGTTCTTCCAAGCGCAAGACCCGTAGTGGCAGCCCAATTCTGGTCCGCGGTTCCCGTGTTCGTTCTTGCCGAAGCCAATCTGAGCTTCCTCGGTTTAGGCGTCACTGAGCCCGCGGCAAGCTGGGGAACGATGCTGAAGGAAATGGAGACTGTTCTGGCCGTCGGAGGGAACCTTCTTAACCAATACTGGGTCTTCGCCCCGGCGGCCTTGGTTTTCGTCTCTGTTCTCTGCCTCACGATTCTGTTTCCATCGAGGATTTCGACATAATGCGCCTTCGTATAATCATCGCCGCCCAGTTTCTTGGCATCGCCTGTGCTTGGGCGCAGCAACCCGTCAGGGGAGGCGCGCTGCGTCTGGCCATCCAGGCTGAACCGAGAAACCTCGATCCTGCCCAGGCCTCCGACGAACCCTCCGAGCTTGTCCGCTATCTGACGGGCGGAGTGCTGATTCGAATGAATCGTCTGACGCAGAGACTGGAGCCGGCTCTGGCCGAGCAGTGGAGCTACGACACGGCTCGCCGGACACTCACCCTGCGGCTCCGTGCGGGAGTCCGCTTCTCCGACGGGACGCCTTTCAATGCCGCCGACGTATGTCACACTTTCAGCCATCTTCTCGATCCTGCGGTGGATGCCCCGAGCGCGGAGCCTTTCCGCTCGGTGAAAGGGGGAACACGGTGTGAAGTCAGGGACGCGCGTACAGTCGCCCTGCGGTTTGGCGAGCCAATCGCCGCGGTCGAGCGCCTCCTCGACGACGTTGCCATCCAATCCTCGCGGTCGAAAGACCAGAGCCGGCCAACATTGGGCCCGTTCTTCATCAGTGATCGCCAGCCGGGCGCCTCACTCGTCCTGCGCCGCAACCCGAACTACTGGAGGCGCAGCCCGTCTGGGACCCAGCTTCCGTATCTGGATTCCATCCGGCTGGATATCCAGCGGAATAGGGACTCGGAACTGGTCAGGTTCAGAGCCGGGGAGCTCCACCTCATCAACAACCTCGACTCTCAGTTGTATGAGCGGCTGAAATCACAGCTTCCCGGCTCCGTACGGGACCTCGGCGTCTCCAATGACACCGAACAGCTCTGGTTTAATCAGATTGCCGCAGCGCCTCTACCCGCACACAAAAAAGTCTGGTTCCGCTCCACGGAGTTCCGCAAAGCGGTCTCGGAAGCCATCAACCGCAACGACATAGCGCGGGTTGTGTTCAAAGGCCACGCCACTGCCGCCGTCGGGCCGGTCTCCTCCGCAAACCATGCATGGCTCAACGCGGCGATTGAAACGCCCCGGCTGAACCTCAAATCGGCATTGAACCGCCTTTCGGGTTCTGGCTTCCGACTCCGAGATGGGATCTTGTACGACAGGGCGGGCAACCCAGTCGAATTCTCGCTGATTACCAACGCTGGCAACCGCAGCCGCGAACAGATGGCGGCGCTCATCCAAGCCGACCTGAAGAGGATTGGCATCCGAGTGACCATAGCGCCGCTCGACTTCCCTGCACTCATCGGCCGCATCACCAGGACATTCGACTATGACGCCTGCTTGCTGGGCCTCGTCATGACCGATCTCGATCCCATCGCACAGACCAATGTGTGGCTCAGTTCAGGGCCCCAGCATCAATGGAACCCCTCGCAATCCAGTCCTGAAACCCCGTGGGAAGCCGAAATCGACCGAATGATGCACACGGTGGCGACCGAAGCGAACGCGGCTGCTCGAAAACGCGCATTCGATCGCGTGCAGCAGATTATCGCCGAGAATGTGCCGTTTATTTACCTGATAAACAGGCACGCGCTGGTGGCGGTTGCCCCGGACGTGCGCAACGCTCAACCTGCAGTTCTGCGGCCACAGACTCTATGGAACATCGACCAGTTGTGGCTTGCCAGCCCGGCGCAGGTGCCGAAACGATGAGCAGGAGCGGGGAGCCTCTGCTGGAATTGCGTTTATCGGTCGACTATCGAGGCGGATCGGGCGTTCTCCAGACGTTCGAATTGACAATTGCTGAAGGCGAACTGATCGGCCTCGCCGGTCAGAGCGGATCGGGGAAGAGCACGCTGGCGCTGGCAATCCTGGGATTGCTTGACGAACGGAGAGCCAGGATCGAGGGATCGATCAGGTTCAGGCAACAGGAATTGTTGGGCCTCGGCGAACGACAGTGGCGAAGCATTCGCGGACGCAGGATTGCATTGGTCTTTCAAAGCGCGGTCTCATCATTGACTCCCACGATGCGGCTCGGCGATCAGATTCGCGAGGCCTGGCAAGCCCATTCCAATCACCCGGCGGAGTGGAGAATGGAAACCGCAAGTACGCTCGGCGCCGTCGGCCTTCCAACGGATGACAGTTTCCTCCGGCTCTTCCCCAGGGAATTGAGCGTAGGCATGGCTCAGCGGTTTCTGGCTGCCATGGCAGTGCTGCACAAGCCGGACCTCCTCATCGCCGATGAGCCAACCAGCGCCCTCGACGTCATAACGCAGAGCGAACTGCTAAAGCTCTTCCAGTCATTGAATTCGCAGCATGGAACTGCGATCCTTTTCATCACTCACGACATCGCCGTGGCCGCCAGCTTCTGCCACAGGATCGCCATTCTCCACGATGGAGCCATCGTGGAATCTGGTGCGCCGGCAACCGTTCTCACGAATCCTCGCGAGGAGTATACAAAGCGGCTGGTCAGTGCAGTCCCCCAATGGAATCTTGGCTGATCCCTCTGGGTAGTCAGAACCACATCCGGCGCGATGCGAGCTGACAACGGTCTCCTGGTAGGGGCGAGGACCGGCGCCGTTGCTCCGTAGGTCCGGCCTATCCGTTGCTCCCCGTTTCCGTTGGGCGATGTCCTCCGCAAAAACTCGATCGGCGCTACGCAGCCTCCTTCTCCAGCCTGGATTAGTGATGCAGACCGCCAAGAATCGGCGTACAATCGACGCGATACCCAGCGGGCATCTGCGAACTCACACTCGGCACGCGGGTTGCAGGCCAGCATAGCAGTAGCAACCTGCACGGATGCCCGCGCGGACATCAATCTGACAGCCTGAGAGAATGCCGGTGCACTGGTGCCCAGATCCAGCGCTACCTTGGTAAAATCAGCGGGCCGCTACTGGGCTGGATCGACCCCACGCAGATGCCCCGGCGGTCCCGCATCAGGAACAGTGCGGGCAGCGGGCAGTTGGGATTGCGCCCAAGCGCGAGGGGTGCATGCCCGGTTCGTGACGACATTGTCCTTTGGAGTCGACTGCTCCTGTCGCAAGTCTCATCTGATGCCCGATTCGGCCTACTCATGCGGATCTGTCCCTTTGCTTCCCTGGCGCTTGCCTCATTCATCGTGAGCTCCGCCAATCGTCATCAAGGCGTCTCAAAATGGTGATATTCTGCGTACCTATGAAGCTACTGATTGCGACTCTGGCCGCGGCAGGACTGATGGCTCAAACGCCGCACAACCTGCCGGAGGGCGGATTCGCCCTGCCCAACGGTTGGAAGATCACGCCGGTGGGCAAATCGATTCCTACCGAGGACCTCATCCTCAATATTCAACCCTCGCCGGACGGGCGGGTGGTGATTGCACAGCATGGCGGATTCAACCCGCACGGTCTGGTTGTCATCGATGCGCGGACTGAGGAGGCGGTTCAACGGATCACGCTGCCGAACGCCTGGCTGGGATTGGCCTGGTCTTTGGACGGCAAGCGGCTGTTTGTTTCCGGTGGCAATTCGAACCATGCCAGGAACACCTCCGGGCCGGCTCCGGTTTGGGTTTTCGATTACCAGAATGGCCGTTTGAGCGATAAGCCCGTGGCCCAATGGCGGGACTCGATCCCAACCCAACAGATCTATTGGACGGGCCTCGCCCATCACCCGAAAAAGGCCCTGCTCTACGCCGGCAACAGGGGCAAGGACCCGCTGGCCGGCGAGGTCGCTGTGTTCGATACCACCAGCGGCAAAGTGGTCCACCGCATCCCGGTCGGGGTGAGCCCTTATGACCTGCTGTTCAGCCCTTCGGGCGACCTGCTCTATGTCAGCAACTGGTCCAGCCGCTCCATCTCGGTGATCGACACCGAAGCCGGCAAAGTGATCGCGGAGATCCCCGTCGGCATCAACCCCAACGACATGGAACTGACCGCCGACGGCCGGCTTTTCGTCTCCAACGGCAATGAGAATACGGTCACGGTGGTGGATACCAGGCTCAGGCGTGCGGTGGAGACGATCAATGTCGCATTGACGGCGCGCGCTCCTGAAGGGTCGACGCCCAACGGGCTGGCGCTGGACAAGGCCCATGGGATGCTGTTTGTCGCCAACGCCGACAACAACTGCGTGGCAGCAGTGAATGTGACCAAGCCCGGATCGAGCCAGGTGCTGGGCTTCATTCCATCTGGATGGTATCCGTCGGCGCTGCATGTCACCGCGTCGGCCAAGCTCTATATAGGCAACTCGAAGGGCCTTTCTGCGCACGCCAATCCGGGCGGGCCGAACAGCCCGATGACCACGGGCAGAGCGAATTCGCAGACCATTAAGCACATTCAAAAGGGTTCCGTGGGCATAGTGAACGTGGCCAACCTGCGGGGCGAGATCAAGACGTGGACCAAACGGGTCTATGACAACGTCCCGTACAAAGACGAGCAGCTTGTGAGAGCGAAGCCGCCAAAGTCGCCCTCGATCGTGCCCAGCGAGGTGTCGGCCGGCAGCCCGATCAAGCATGTCATCTACATCATCAAGGAGAACCGGACCTACGATCAGGTCTTCGGCGACATCAAGAAGGGCAACGGCGATCCGAGCCTGACGCTGTTCGGCGAGGAGGTGACGCCGAACCACCATGCGATCGCCAATCAGTGGGTGCTGCTCGATAACCTCTACTGCGACGGCGAAGTGTCGGTGGACGGGCATTCGTGGTCGAATTCGGCTTACGCCACCGACTACAACGAGAAGATGTGGCCGCCGCAGTACGGCGGGCACAGCCAGTCGATGCGGGCGGCGGCGTATGTGCCGGCGTCAGGGCATCTGTGGGACCTGGCGGCGCGCAAGGGGCTGACCTACCGTAGCTATGGCGAGTACGCCACGCGGTCTTCCGACGGCACGACGATGGACGCATCGCCGGGCGTCGGCGGGCTTGTTGGGCACGTCGCGCCGAAGTATAAGCTGCCAGGGATGAGGGACACGGACAACGTGCGGGAGTTCATTCGCGAGTTCGACGAGTATGAGAAGGGCTTCGACTCGCCGGACCCGAACAAGCGCTTGCCGAACTTCATCGTGATGAGTATGCCTGAAGACCATACGTCCGGCACCAGGCCGGGGTCGTTCACTCCGAAGGCGATGGTGGCGAATGCGGACCATGCCGTGGGGATGCTGGTCGAGCGAGTGACGAAATCGAAGTACTGGCCCGAGATAGCGATCTTCATCATCGAGGACGACGCGCAGGACGGGCCGGATCATGTGGATGCACGAAGGACGGTGGGATTGATCGTCTCGCCCTACACGAAGCGCGGGGAGGTGGATTCGAATCTCTACACGACATCATCGATGCTGCGAACAATGGAACTGCTGCTCGGTTTGCCGCCGATGACGCAGTACGACGCGGCAGCGCCGCCCATGTACGACTGTTTCCAGACAACGGCAAATCTGGGTGGCTACACGGCACTCCCGCCGCGCATCGACGTCAACGCCAGGAACACGGCGCTGGCCTGGGGCGCCAAGGAGAGCATGGAGATGAATCTGGATGAGATTGACCAAGCGCCAATGTACGCGCTGAACGAGATCATCTGGAAAAGTGTAAAGGGGTCCGATTCGCCCATGCCCGCTCCGGTCCACCGGTTTTGGTTTCAGAAACGTTAGAACGAGCTTTGCTACAGGGAGGATTTGCCCAACTCCGGTGAGCGGAGAACTGGCGCCGTTGCTCCACATGTCCGGCCTGTCCGTTACTCCCTGGACGCTTCGATGCGCCATGGGAGTTAAGAAACCTTGAGAGAGTGGTTCGTAAATGTCGCTTTTCGGGGAGCCAACCTCCTAACGTCCTAACTCTGTGCCTGTCGCAAATCTCATCTGCGGCCGGATGCGGCCGACCCATGCAGGTCGCAGGCGGCACGCGCGCAGTCCTCGAACTCAGACGCTTCTGGTGGAGTTGTCCGAGCACGGATATTGGCGATCCGCGCTGGCTACTGTTGGGCAACTCGGCGTCCAATGCCCGGGCTCGGCACACTCCCAGCAAGTGCCCAACATCCACACGGCGTGCGTGAGTTCAGGCGGCGCGCCGTTCGTACCGATGGTGGAGCCCGCCGACCTCCGGGATCGCGACCACCGGCCCGAGTTCCGGCGACTCGACGGGTCGTGATTCCGGCGCATCCTTGGCCAGCGACAGGTGCGTCCTCGACTCGTGATAGTAAGCCACGAACGATTTCATCTGCCGGTACAGCGAGGCTGTGTTGAAGACGATCACGTGATCAAGGCACTCGCGACGAATCGTGCTGATCACCCGCTCCACGTATGCGCGTTGCCAGGGCGACCGAGGCGCCGACAGCACTGGCTTGATGCCCATCTCCCGGACTTGCTTGTTGAAGACGTCGCCGAAGATCCGGTCACGATCTCGCAAGAGATACCGCGGTGCGGTTTCCCACGGAAATGCTTCGCGGAGTTGCTGGGCAGTCCACTCCGCCGTGGGATGGGCAGTGACGTTGAAATGGACGATCCGCCGCCGGTCGTGAGCGAGCACCAGGAAGACATAGAGGACCTGGAAACGAACCGTCGGCACGGTGAAGAAGTCCACCGACACCATGGTCTTGACGTGGTTCTCCAGAAACATCCGCCAGGTCTGCGACGGCGGCTTACGACGGCGGACCATGTACTTGCCGACGCTGGTTTCACCGACGTTGATCCCGAGCTTGAGAAGCTCGCCATGGATGCGCGGTGCTCCCCAGAGTGGATTCTCACGGCTCATCCTGCGGATCAGTTCCCGAATGTCTTTCGGGACCGCCGGCCGTCCAGGCTGCCTGCGCCGGACCTTCCATGTCCAGAACAGCCGGAAGCCCTTCCGGTGCCAGCTAATGACAGTTTCTGGTTTGACGATGATGAGAACCGATCGCCAGTCGCTCCAGATTCCGCAGAGCCAGACCCAAAGGAGCCGATCGGACGAGTTGAGTTTCGGCCGCTTCACAGAGCGCTGCAGAACAGCGAGTTGGTGTCGGAGCGCGAGATTCTCCAAGTGCAGTGCGGCTCGGGATTTGAATGTCGCGGACGCCGTGACGCCCAGCGCGCCGAGCGTGCTCGTGGCCAAATGGAGGAAATAGCGAATGAGGCGCAAGCTCCATGTTCTCATTCAGTTCGAGGTTTGCGATAGGCACAATCCCGTTGAGGCCCGCAAGCCGAAGCCAGGCTACCACGCCAGGGGCCTCGCGGCGGATCTGGTGCCGCTGGCGGTGCCGTTGCGCGCCTTCTATGAAGTCGTCCGCGCCGAGACCCGTATCAAAGGCATCGGCGTGGACCACGCCGCCGGCTACATCCACGTCGACGTGCGGGGAGCGGCGGAACCGGTCTTCTGGGTCTACCGCAACAGCCGCGCCGTGGTCACGGCGGACCCGTTGCAGGAGGTAGCTTACGGCTGAACGGATGAAATCCACGAAGCTGGGGGCAGCCAGCCTCGCCACTACATGAATCGTGGAGATGCAGAATGTATCCCGTTCGTCACTTTTTTGTTGTAGTTAATCGTAAAGACCGGCTATCCTGATCAACGTTGTGTCAGTCTACGATCACGTGTCCGACGAAGACTTGGAGATGCTTCTCCTCGATCTGATCACCGACTGCACTGAGCAGGACCGGATTCGAGTGCACATCAGCATCTGCCACCTGTGTTCCGCAAAGGCTGACTGGACGCAGAGATATGTCCAGGAGATGGGAGATCAGTTGAGGTCTTTGCATAGCCCAGGTGCGGATTGAGCGATGGTCTGAACCTTGGGTTGAAGTGTTCGAATACCGTGCACCCGCGCTCTGCGAGGAGCGTGCTCTCAGTCCGTTGATGCGGTTGCCCTCGCTCGGCTTTTAGGCTCACACATCTGGGGCAAACAGCCTGCGACGCTCGGCGAACTCCGCGCCACCGTCGTCGGGCGGGCCTGGGCGGGCGGCCAGGCATTCGTGGATCTGGAGGGCCAGCGGTTCAATGGCGGCGGCAACTTGAGGCGTCATCTGATCCGATAAGGTGCACGTGTCGCCGCCTTCGATCGCCCAGATGGCAAGCTCCCCAGGCATTGAGATCCCGAGGTGGGATGCCAAGTCGCAGGCCTGCGCCAGGCTGAGTTCGTGCGCGTTGAATAGCCTGGCGCTGCCCGCCAGGCCGTCGAGATCGAGCCTCCGAATGCGTCCAGCGACGGGATCCGGTAGGGACAGGCAGTCGACGAGAATCGCTCTCGAATAGCAGTTGAGCAGATCGATCAACTCAAAGCCGCCCCTGGTGCTGACCAGGACGTCGACACCCGGCACCGGCCTCTGTTCCAACAACCGGGCCACGGCGGATGCGACCGCGAGGCCGGCGCGGTCGTCCGAGACGACAGGATTGCCCAGTCCGACGACGACGACGCGCCCTGTTTGCGGCGGGCTCATGCGGCGGGTGCGGGGCTGGCCGAGCCGGATCGGATCACCTCGGCTCCGCGCGCCCGTCGCTGGACAGCCACGAGATACAGCGCGAGCGGCCTGTAGAGTAGGTGTGACCACTTCCCGAACGGGACCTCGACCACCAGCATCGGCACGGCGATCATCAGATGCGCCGTATAAAGAATGTAGGTGGCCATCGGCAGATCGAGCAGCCTTGCCAGATGCAGCGCGAAGCCCGACAGGCTCGTCAGGAACAGAAGGAGCGGAAACAGCCAGTCTGCCAGATCGCTGTGCTTGTGGATCTGATCCACTTTTTTCATCCGGTCCCTTATGATCCACAACGTGGCGCCCAGCAGGACGACCGTGGAGTAATAGCCCAAAAGGCTGGTCCAGTGGAACGAAGCGTCCTCGACCTGGAACCAGTAAAGGAAGACGACGACAAGAGCGAACATCGTCCCATAGCCAGTCACCAGCAGGAGATGGCGGAGCCAGTGTTTGGTCGAGTCTGTCCCGCATTCGCGCCAGCGCTTCTGCGTCAGCCCCTGCATGACAAACTCCCTAGCCTCGATCACGAACGCCCCCATCGGCGCGCTCGGGCCGTGTCTTCTCACGAAGACAAACATTCGCGCGGCATTGCTCAGCAGAAGCAGCGCAAGTAGCGACGCCAGCGTCAGGTCGCCCCAGTGCACCAGCTCTTTTGGAGCGAACTTCGAGATGTCCACCGTCTGCCGCGCCTCCGGATGAGCCGCCAGAAGCTGGAAACCGAAATTGGACGGCGCGGTGAACAGCGCCAGCACCACGAGCCCGATGATGCCGAGCATCAGCAGTTCGGTCCATTCATTGCGATACATCAGACGGCTCAGGCCGGTCCAATCGTACATACTGATGAGCCAGCGGCGGCTGGCCATCATGAGTTTGCCGGGCTGGGCTTCGCGGGGGCAGGTGTCGGAGCAGTCGCCGCAGTAGTAGCAAAGCCAGGGGTCGAGGCTGCCCAGCATCTTCTCGCGAAGGCCCATCTGGATGTAGCGGATGTAGCGCCGCGGGAAGACTGAATCCTGGTTGGTGAGCGAACAGGCGGCCGTGCAGTTGCCGCAATTGAAGCATTTCACTGCCGTGTCCCCGCCGTAGAGGCTGAACTCGGCGGTCACGCCGGGATCAACGCGCAGGCTCATCACGCCTCCTCTCTGAGCTGATAGAGATAATAATCGCCCGACTGGCCCGCTTCGGCGATCTTGCCGTACCGCTTCATCGCCATGACGTGCCAGATGACGTCTGGGCTGGGCAGATGTGCGGCAGCCGAGATCTGTGGGATTGTCATGGGGCCTTGCTTCAACGCATCGCTGATCGCCTTGAGCGTCTGGCGCTGGGCTTTCGCCCAGGCCTTCTTCTCCTCCGATAACCCACCCATGCGCTCCCGGAAAACCTTCAGGTCAGCCCGCCAGTCCCTTGTTGATACGCTCATCCCTAGTCACCTCCATCCCGCCGGACTATGCCGGCACGGCCTCATGGGACCGCGTGCGGTCCAGATACATCGCCGCTTCCATGGCCGCCGCGCCCGCCTCAACGATCGCATCCGGAATATCCTTCGGCCCCGTCGCCACGCCGGCCACGAAGATGCCGTCCACCGAACTGTTGGCCGGCCGCGTCGCCATCTCGGGAATCGTGATAAATCCGTCCTCGTCGATTTCGATCGGAAGCGCGCCGCCGGGCCGCCAACCAGGCATTGTCCCAAGACTCAGCACGACCAGGTCGTGGCGGATGTCGGCGACCCGGCCGCCTTCGTCGATCAACTCGACGCGCAGGTTCAGGTCCTGATTCTCGACTTCGCTGATCCGCGCCACCTTCGCCTTCACCACCTTGACGCCCTCGGCCACCGCGCGCCGGTAGAACTGCTCATAGCCCTTTCCGAAGGCGCGGATGTCCATGTGGTAAATCGTCACCTCTGCGTCATGCAGTTGGTGGCGGATCATGATCGCCTGCTTTAGGGCATACATGCAGCAGACCCGTGAACAGTACGGAACCCCGATCGATTTATCGCGGCTGCCCGCGCACTGTACGTAGGCGATCGAATGCGGAATCTTGCCGTCCGACGGACGTAGGATATGGCCATAGGGTCCGTTGGACGACTGCACGCGCTCCATCGCCAGCGGATTCATCACATTCGGATACTCGTGCCCCCCATACTCTTTCTTGGCGTCCATCGCCGAAAGCTTCAGGCCCGTCGCGACGATGATGGCCCCCGCCGTCACCTCGATCTCCTCTGCCTGCTGCGTGAAGTCGATGCAGTTGGTGGGGCAGACCCGCGCACAGTTGCCGTCGAACATACAGGAATCCGGATCGAGCACCGGCACTTGCGGGATCGCATTGCCATGCGGGATGTAGATGGCCGGACGCGCGCCCAGCCCGCAATCAAAATCGTGCCCCGTGTAGTAGTTGCATGCCAGTTCGCACTTGCTGCAGCCGATGCAGTCCTCCTCAACCACATACCTGGGTTTCTTTCGCAGTTTGACGGCAAACCCCTGATCCTGCTTTCTGGCCGCGATTAGTTCGGTGTAGGTTAGCAGTTTGATCCGCTCGCTATGCGCAGCTTCGGCCATCCTCGGCGTACAGATGCAACTGCTGCAATCGAGCGTCGGGAAGACCTTGTTCAGACCTACCATCACGCCGCCGATCGACGGCTCTCGATCCACCAGCAGCACCTCGAATCCCTGCCCGGCAAGGTCCAGGGCCGCCTGCATGCCTGCGATGCCCGCCCCGAGCACCAGTCCATCGTAGTAGCTCTTGATCTTGGTCATCGTCGGCTCGTTTCGCTGATGAGTGTTCCATCCCAGTCGCGGACTTTGACGGTAAGCGGCATCTGGCCGGGCAACGAGTGTGTCGCGCAGCCGAAGCACGGGTCGTAGGCGCGGAACGCCATTTCGATCATATTCAGAACCCCTTCATTCACCTCCACGCCCTTCCGGATCAGCCCCTGGGCGGCCTGCTTGATCGACATGCAGATCGCCGCGTTGTTATTTGTCGTGCCCACGATCAGGTTGGCCTTCTGCACAATGCCGTTCTCGTCGGTCACGTAATGATGCGTCAGCGTCCCCCGCGGCGCCTCCACAATGCCGACGCCCTCTCTCGGCGTCTTGTCGCAGACCACGCGGTAGTTCTCGGGATGCGTGATCTCCGGATGGCGGATCAGTTCCAGCGAGTGTTCGGCGGCGTTCATCAGTTCAACGCAGCGGGCCCAATGAATCGCCAGCGTGTGATGGACCGGTTTCCGGCCGGTCCTGTCGCCGGTCAGCGTCTCGAAATACTCCTCATAGGCCTCCTGCGCCAGCGGGCTGTTCATGCCCGAGGCGACATTCAGCCTTGATTGTGGCGTGGCCCGGTAGACCCCCGAGTCACGGCCGCCGACAAGCCCCTTCCACCCCACAGCCTTCAGATAAGGGAACTTCAGATAACTCCATGGCTCCACCCGCTCGGCGACATGCTTCATGTATTCGCCCGGCGCGTAACGGCACAGTTCATCCCCCTCCGGGTCCACCACCCGGACATGCCCATCATAGAAGTTGACGCGGTTGTCGCTGTCCACCAAACCCATCGAATACGTCTCGTGGCGGTAAGGGCCGTTCAGGATGAGATCGACATACTCGCGGTTGGACAGGACGATGTCATGCAGAATCTTTAGCGTCAGCTTGCCGAACTCCACCATGAACGTGCAGATCTCTTCCAGCCTCGCCCGTTCCTCCTGATTGATCCCCTTGCTCATGCCGCCGGGGATGGCATTGCACGGGTTTACGGGTTTGCCTCCAAAGATGGCCGCCGCTTCATGGCCCCAGGCCCTGCACTTCAGCACCTGGCCTGCGATCTCCGCCCCCACCTTCCCGATCACCCCGATCAGGTTCCGCTTCGCAGGATCGCTCGCGAGACCCATGACGAAATCCGGGCCGCCCAATGCGTAGAAATGGGTCGTGTGATCGGTCACATAAAAGATGTTGTACTGCAGCTCCCGCAACAGCCGGGCCGTCAGCGGCAGATCGGCCTGGTAGACCGCATCGCACGCCTTGGCGCTCGCCATCATGTGCGCCTCGGGGCACACCCCGCAGATTCGCGGCGTGATCCGCGGCAATTCCTCCACAGGCCGGCCCTCGCAGAACTTCTCGAATCCCCGCAACTCCGGCACCTGGAAGTAGCAGTCGGCCACTTCACCATCCTGGTTCAGGAAGATCTCGATCTTGCCGTGTCCCTCGAGCCGCGTGACGGGATCGATCGTGATGCGCCTTGTGGCGCGGGCGGGCGGTGTTTCGACACTGCTCATCGCGTTCCTCTCAGTGCTTCTGCGCGACCTTCAAATTGCCTGTCGCCATGCTGAACCTGTAAAAGGTCCCGGGCGGATCCACGATCTCGTCCACCATTTCCTGCGCTCGCTTTTCCGTTGTGGCCTCCAGCATTCCGCCGATCGCCCCGATCATCGCCGAGCCCTGATCGGTGGCGCCGGGCGCCGGACCGTAGCATCCCTCGCAGCGCATCCCCGCCTGCGGGCAGAGTGCCCCGCAGCCGCCCCTCGTCGCGGGTCCGAGGCACATCGCTCCCTGCTCCAGCAGGCACCAGCCCGGCTCGGGGCGGAACATGTGATGGCGGCGGAACGCCGCGATCCTGGTCATTTTCTTCTCTCTCACGCATTCGTCGCAGACGCTGCGGCTGGTGCAGCCGATCCGCCTGTCTCCGTTGTGCTGCGGCGTCGCTCCGCTCACCAGCGCGCCGATGGCTTCCCACACGTCCTCGGCTTGCGGCGGGCACCCAGGGATGGCAAAATCGGCGTGGACGATCTGTCCGAGATTCAGCACAGCCGGATAGAAGGTCGGAATCTCCAGCGTTCCGACAGCGGTTTCGACATGCGGCCGCGGCTCGATGCCGTTCGGGTTGTCGATCGACGGGTTTGAATGGTAGGCCGCGTCGAAGATCTCGGCGACGGAGTTCATGTTCGCCAGCGCCGGGATTCCGCCGTCGGAGGCGCAGGTTCCGTAGGCCACCAACAGCTTGCTCTTCTTCCGCAGCAGTCGGGCGACCTCCTCCTGCTCGCTGTTTCTCACCCCGCCGTTGAAGAAACAGATGTCCATGTACCCGTCCGGATAGCCGGCCACGGTTTGGTACTTGAAGTCGGCCGCGCACGGCCAGAAGGCGACATCGGCGATCTGGATGAGATCCAGGATCTTGTCGCCGATTTCGAGCAGCGATATGTCGCAACCGCCGCAGCTCGACGCCCAGTACATCCCGATCTTCAGCTTTCCGTTGCCGTTCATGGCCTCTCCTCTCCCCACGGAGCCAGATCCATGCCATGGCCGACTCCGCAGGCGTGGAGCCGTTCCCGCCAGTTCAAGGGACCCAGGGCGCGCACCTGTTCGGTCATTTCGGTCACCAAACGGCTAAACTTTTCCCCCTCTGCAGCGCTGACCCACTCATGGCGAAACCGCTCGGGTTCAATCCCCATGCCCTCGAGCACGCGCCGGACCAGCGGCATCCGCACCATCGTCTTGTGGTTGCCCGAGATGTAGTGGCAGTCGCCGATGTGGCAGCCCAATACCAGCACCCCATCGGCCCCGTTGGCGAAGGCCTTGCCGATCAGGTCCGGATCGATCCGCCCGCTGCACATCACCTTGACCACATCCACGTTCGGCGCGTACTTCATGCGCGCAGTCCCGGCATTGTCGGCGCCGGTGTAGGAACACCAGTAGCATAGGAAGCCTATGATCCGTGGCTGCCACGGCGTTGCACCGTTCCCGCCGGAGTGAAATGTCGCTTCGTTCTCATCCATGAGGTCGTCCTTTCAAACTGCCGCCAGCAGTTCCTCCGCCGGCGGTTTCCCGGCCAGCAGGGCCATCAGTTCGGATTCCACCTGCGAATCCTCGAAGCCCTGCTGTTGGATGGCGTTGCATGGGCAACTCGCCACACAGGTACCGCAGCCGGTGCACAGCGCCTCATTCACCCGTGCCGTCTTGGTCGAGTCGTTCCGCTCGATCGCCGTAAACGGGCAGACGTAGAGGCAAACCTTGCAGCCGCTGCAGTGATGCTCGTCGACGCGGGCGACGAAAGGATCCAGTTCAATCTGGCCGGCTTTGATCAAGGCCGAGGCCTTGGACGCCGCCGCGGCCGCAGCCGCGGTCGACTCGGCAATGTCCATGGGCCCTTGCACCGAGCCCGCGAGGAACAAGCCGAACGCCGCAAGTTCCACCGGTCGCAGTTTGGGGTGCACTTCGAGAAGGAAGCGGTCGGCTCCGACTGAGCAGCGATAGAGATCCACGAGCTTCGACATGTCTCTGGCGACAAGGCCGGTGGCCAGGACGAGGAGATCGAGCGGGACCTCCAATTCCTCCCCAAAGGTCAGCCGGTCAGTGGTTTTCACGACCAGCGGAAACTCTCCTTTCGTATCCGCCTCCACCGTTGGGGGCCGGAGAGGATCAAACCGGATAAAGGCGACTCCTTGCTGGCAGACGTGGTCGTAGTAGCTCTCGTGGCGGCGCCCGTATGTCCGGATGTCTTCGTGGAAATCGTAGACTTGGACTCCGGGGAAGCGATCCTTGATCTCCTCCGCCGCGTGCATCGTGGTTGTGCAGCAGACACGGCTGCAGTATTGATTGATCCGCCCGTCGCGCATCGGCTTGTGAATGCCCTCATGCTGAAGGCTGCCAACACAATGCATGAACCCGACACGCCTCACGCTGCGCCCGTTGACTGTGAGTTTGCCCGCTGTTGGGCCTGTCGGGTCGAGCATGCGGTTGAGTTGAGCGAGGGTGACCACTTCCTGAAATTGCCCGTAGCCGTATTCGCCATGCCGCGGAGCGTAGGTGTTCAGTCCGGCAGCGATTACGATGGCGCCTGCGGCAATCATCACCTCGCGAGGCTTTTCATCCAGGTCGATGCCTTTCCCCGCGGCGGCTTCGAAACAAGCGCCGCACTTGGTGCAACTGCGCCAGTCGATCGCCGGGACAGGAGGGTAGCAGCCCGCATAAGGCATGTAGATCGCCTTGCGCTTGGCCAGGCCCAGGTTGAACCCATCCACGGTCTCTTCGGGACACGAATCAATCACTTCCTGCGGATTCGTGCAGGCCTCACTCACGCCGCGCGGCATGATTCGGACGACGGTATGGAAATCGCCGATAAACCCGCTCGCCCGCTCCAGTTCCGCATTCGTGTGGATGACGATGTTCGGATTCGACGCGACCTCCTCGATCAGCGGAGTCACCACGTCGCGGGCGCGCTGGCCCGTGGGAAAGATCCGGTGCAGTTGGGCCAGACGGCCCCCCAGAAACGGGCTCGACTCGATCAGCGTCACATGGATCCCGCGGGCTGCGAGGTCGCGCGCGGCAGTGAGTCCGGCCACTCCCCCGCCGATCACCAGAACCGACGGACGGATGTGGATTCGCCTCTTCTGTAGGGGAGCCAAGCGCCGGGTTCGAGCCACCGCGGCCCGCACCAGCCGCTCCGCCTTGTCCGTGGCCGCGCTCTTGTCGGTGATCACCCAGGAGACCTGCTCCCGGATGTTGGCATGCTCAAATAGGTACTGATTGAGTCCGGCCCGCGCGACCGCCCTCCGGAAGGTGATCTCGTGGAGGCTGGGCGAACAGGCCGCAACCACAACCCGATCCAGATTGTGTTCCTTGATGCTTTGCTCGATGAGAGCTTGGCCGGGGTCGGAGCAAAAGAACTGGTGCGTAGTCGCGCAGACGACACCTCGGACGTCGGAGAGACGGCGGGCGACGGCATCGACATCCACAATATCCGAAATGTTCCCGCCACACCTGCAAACGAAGACTCCCACCCTGGGCTGATCCCCATCCACGGAGGCCTTATGGTCTCCCGCTTGAACCGTTTCACTCATGGTCTGCCGCCTCCTCTGGCGTCAGTCTAGTCTCGAACGGCGGTCAGGCGATGCATCCAGCCGCTCTCACGCTGCCTCAACGCTAGCGCCGTCCTCGACAGCCGATAAGACCGCGCCACCGCCACTTCAATTGGCGGTCTGGCCTTCTCTGAAACATCAGATATTAAGGTCTTATGTTATGAGTGTCAATCCTCCACTCAGTCATTCCGTCAAATCGCTCAGTTCTGCACATTCGCGAAGTTGAATTTCAGTCGAGCACTGTGGAAGTTCGCCTCACTTGAGGAATTGTTCGACACTCGTCCGCCGCAAAAACGCGTCCGTCGCCATTCAACCTCCTTCTCCAGCCAGGTTACTGGTGCAGTCCGCCAGAAACGAGCGTCGATTGAATCAGGCATCCGACTACCTCTATGTACTTCGCCTTCGTGGGTCACTCAAAACCGGCTTTCTTTAAGGTGACCTTTATACCTCCCAGGTTTCGCAAAAACACACTGCACTTGTATTGTTTGATTCGCTTGCCCAGAGGTGGTCTACTTTTCGACCGCCGCCAGCCGCCGCTCACGCGGCGGCACGTGGTCTATCATTTCTCCACCCTTAATTCAGATTATGTTTTCGGGCCATACGGTGGTACGCTACGTCTTCATGTCGAACCGTTTGCTGCTGATTGCGCTGGCAGCCCCGTGGTGGGTGATTGCCCAGAAAGCGGTGGATGTCGCTCCGGTCTGGGCAGGCCACCACGTTCAGTTCGATCTACTGACGCATGGGGACCGGCAGTTTGTCGCGTTCTATGACGCCGAGCGTAACATGACTGTCGCGGCGCGGACGCTCGGGTCGACGAAGTGGCAATTCGCCCGGTTGCCTTCCAAGGTGGAGTGGGACAGCCACAATTCCCTCACGATGACGATCGACCGGGACGGGCAGATTCATCTGGCCGGCAACATGCACGTCGTTCCGCTGATCTACTTCCGCACCACGCGCAAGCTCGACATTGCCAGCTTCGAACGGGTCCGGTCGATGGTGGGACGCAACGAGGCGCGCTGCACCTACCCGCGATGGATTCACTCCCCTGGGGGCGAACTCATCTTCACTTACCGGGACGGCAGCAGCGGAGCGGGCGACCAGATCTACAACATCTATGACGAGAAGACTCGCGCATGGAAGCGCCTCATCGAGACTCCCCTGATCGACGGGCAGGGCCTGATGAACGCTTACCCGCACGGACCCGTGCCCGGACCCGACGGCTACCATCACCTGGTCTGGACGTGGCGCGACACGCCCGATTGCTCCACCAACCATGACCTCAGCTATGCGCGCAGCCGCGATCTGGTGAGTTGGGAAAGCAGTGCGGGTAAGCCCTACCGGCTGCCCATCCGGTTTGATAATGCCGAGGTGGTGGATGCGGTGCCGGTTCACGGCGGGATGATCAACGGGAACACGAAGATCGGGTTCGACTCAAAGAATCGAGTGGTGATCACCTACCACAAGTTCGATGCCAGGGGATTCACGCAGCTCATGGCGGCGCGGCGGGATGCGGAGGGCTGGCGCATCCGAACGGTGAGCGACTGGGCGCACCGCTGGGACTTTCAGGGCAACGGAACGATCGAGTTCGAGGTGACACACGGCGCTGTGCGCCCGGCGGGGGGCGGGAGACTGCGGCTCGATTACAGCCACGTCAAATACGGATCGGGCGCGTGGCTGCTGGACGAGGAAACGCTCACGGTGGCGGGCAAGGAGGTGGCTGAACAGTCGCTGCCGGCCGGGATGGACAAGGTCGAGTCCAGCTTTCCGGGGATGCAGGTGAATACGGCCGCGGACGAGGGAAAGCCCCCGAAAGGAGTCCGTTACACGCTGCGCTGGGAGACGCTCGGGAGGAACCGGGACCGCCCGCGAAAAGGTCCCACGCCACCGCCCTCGATGCTGCGGGTCATTGAATCGAAGCCGGAGCGGTGACCGGGCTAACGTGGCACTGCTGAGATGCGCGGCTTCGAGCCCGCTTATCTTGAATAATCCTCCGTGCGGCCCTTTGGCAACCTATCCGGCAAGGAGAGACGCAACTCTCTGACGGCGGCGGGCCTTGCGGCAACGCCCGTCCGCAAGAATGACGTCCGCTCCTGGAATCAACATGTTCCGAGTGGGATATCAGCGAAGTTACGCATTTGCCTTCAGCGTCTGACGCGACCGCATCTCCTAAACTCCCTCCGCTGGTGAACAGCGGGAGAATCCGTCTCGCCGGGGATTCTCCGTTCGCGAATACGTATTACGTTTCACTTGGGGAGCCACCTCCCGAAAACGAACCTCCCGCCCGCATCCCAAACGTTCGCGGGTATTTGTGTTTCCGGGTGGTTCTCCGGTTGGAGCCATCCCAGTCCGGGCCAGGGACTGAACCATGATGGTTCAGTCTTTCGGCCTCGCTCAACCCTCCAAACTCTCCACTTTCTCTGTTGACGGGTACGACTTTGTTGACGGGCTTTATCCAGAGCGCACTATTATGTCGAGTGTTCGAACTGGCAGTTGACAGGAGGCCTGAGTGGAGAGCGCCAGGTGTTTGGCGCGCTCGGCATAATCAAAGCGATTCCAGAAATGCCAGGAGCTTGTCGTCGGGCTTGAAGCGGCGGAAGCCGTTCCCGACCGGCGCGACTTTCTCGAGTGCTTGTTCCTTGGTCTTCAAGTCAGCCTCGATATACATGTGCGTCGTTTCTATGCGTTCGTGACCGAGCCAGAGGGCGATCACGGCCATATCGACACCGGATTGGAGCAGATGCATGGCGGTGGTATGGCGCAGCACATGCGGTGAGACCGCCTTGGACGATAGCGTTGGACAGGAGGCTTTGGCTTGGCGCACCGCTTGTTGGAGGATATAGGCCGCACCATCTCGGGATAACGGTGCGCCTCGGGCATTGGGGAAGACGATCGCGTCCGGGACATCCGGGATCAGTTGGAGCCACCGCTTCAGTGTGTGCGCGGTTTTCGTCCAAAGTGGAATGCACCGCTCTTTGCGGCCCTTGCCGTTCAGTTCGAGGAAGTTTGTTGCGCCAAAGCGAATGTGGCGGCGGCGTAGGGCAATTGCCTCCGAGACCCGTGCGCCACTGTTGTAGAGCGTCAGCAGCAGGGCATGGTCTCGTTGACCCTGCCATCGGCGCTGATCAGGCACGGCGAGAATGGCCTCGATTTCCGCACGTGTCAGATAGCCGATCAGCCGCTTGTCAGCGCGTTTGATGGGGATCGCCTGGATGCGAGTCGCTACCGGGATGCAGCACGGTTCCCGCAGGGCGACCATACGGAAAAAGGAGCGGATGGCCGCTAGTCTGGCGTTCCGCGAGCGGACGGCATTTCCGCGCTCCCATTCCAGATGATCAAGAAAGGCGAGGGTGTTCGGGACGTCGAGATCCTCGATACGCAGCAGCGAGGGGGCCTTCCTAATAGTTCGATCGAGGAAGCGGAGCAGCAGGCGGAAGGTGTCACGATAGCCGGCCACGGTTTGAGGACTCGCCCGCCGATGCGCTGGCAGGTGCTCGCTGAAGAAGACTTGCAGAAGCGGCCCAATGAGAGGCGACTCGCAGAAATGCTCATTCATAAGCACCTCCACCGAAGAGATGGCGCTCAAAACTCGCTGACGCGGCGCTCAGCAGTTCCGGCGTCGCCGTCAGATACCAATAGGTTTCCTCTGGACTGAGATGCCCGAGATAGACGGACAGATACGGCAGCAGAGTGCGCGTGTCCTGCCCTGCGCGATGCCAGGAGGAGAGCCGCTCAACGGCAAAGGTATGACGAAGAGCGTGCCAAGCGGTGCCCCTCCGATGCGGGTCCTTTTTGATTCCAAGTAGGCCGGTGATGGCAAGGAAACTCTGCTGCACGTGGTGATAGCGCAATGGCTGACCGCGATCGTCGAGGAAGACGGCGGCGGCAGTGGCGTTGGGCCACAGCCGCCGCCGCTCTGCCAGGTAGGCGGCGAGTTTTTCAGCCGTCGTGGCATGGATGGGGACCAGCCTCGATTTGTAGAATTTCGTGTTCCGCACCAGAATACGCGGTGGGTCGAGGTGCAATACGAGGTCAGCGGTTGTCAAGCCGAGCGCTTCAGATACGCGCAAGCCAGTGCTGGCCAGCAAACCAATCAGGGCGTACAGGGCGTGCTGCCGCATCGATCCGGGCATCCACAGCAGCAGGGTCGCCTCCAATAATTTGGCAATCTCGTCTTGCGAGTAGATGTATGGCTTCGGACGCGGGGTCCGTGCCAGCAGACCTGGCCCGGGTACCTCCGTGTCTGGAAAGAAGGCTTTCAGGTGCCGCAGGAAGCAACGCAGAGAGACCAAACGAATCCTTTGTCCGGGCGGTCCGGCATTGCGCGGAGCACCCTTCACCGCCCACTCCACGACCGTGCGGGCACGAAGCGGACCGCGGTGGTCTTGTGCATCGAGATGATCGGCGAACGCCCGGAGCACGTCGCGCTCGAAGCGCGTCTTGAATCCCAGCGATTGCCGGAGTTCCAGGTAGGATTCGATGTGGGAACGCAGATCGGCGATGGTCATCGCACATCTCCCGGCCATGGCAGTGCCACCTGGACCAGCGCAGGCAGATCGAGTTTGGCGTAGCCAGCTGTTGTCCTCAAGGACTGATGTCCAAGGACGTCGGCAACCTGCTTGAAACTGGCTCCGCGGCGCACCATCCCCGTGGCCGCACTATGACGAAACACATAGGCGCCGTAGCGGATCATGGAGATGCCGGCCTGCCGGAGCAAGCCCGTTGCCAGGTGTGTGAGGACTCCGGCGCCGTGGAGTGGCGCGTGAGGCGGGCACAGACTGAGAAAGACCTCCTGGCGGTCCACACGTGGACGAGCCATCGTCAGATACTCCATCAATGCCGCACCCGCATCTTCAGGCAGCGGCATCAGCCGCTCGCGGTGAGTTTTCCCAGCGCGGATCAAGAGGTTGCCGCTCCTCCAATCGATATCTGGCAGACAAAGCCTTGTCACCTCGCTAGGACGCAAACCGAGGCGCACCATCAGCAGAATCATGGCGCGATCGCGACGCGACTTCGGATCCAGACTCGGACACAATGCGACGACGCGTTCCACCTCTTCGGCCGTCAGGTGTCGAGGCAATGCGGCATGCTTCCATTCCCGGACTGGCGGGATTGCTCCCTGGAAACCGTCGGGGATCTGGCCCCTCTGGACAAGAAACTGAAGAAGTGCCCGTATTCCACCAATGGGGTTCATGCGTGACGTCGGCGCCAGATTCTCCGCGCGCTCCTGGATGAACTGGGCCACATGCTGCGGCCGGAGCAAGCTCCAATCCGGAATCGCGTTGGGGAAGGTGGTCTTCAGAAAAGCTCGCACAAGGCCCAGGTGTTTCCGGCGAGTGCTTGCCGCCAATCCAGTTGCCTGCACCATGTGCCGGTCCAACTCGATCAGAAATGCTTCGGTCGCATCAACGACCAGCGGCGCTGAATGAGGCTGAGGGGGAACTGCACCGTGCTTTCGCAAAAGGTCCGTCACGCGGTGGACGCCGCGTGCGATATGCGGAAGCAGTCCTTTGGACCGCTGCGGCGACGGCCTTCGCGGGATGCCGGCGACGTAAAGCTTCACCACTGAGTCTGTGACGTCGGCCAACGACAACCCTTCCTTGACTAACCACTGGCCGAATACATCCGCGGCGCGCAAACGACGTCGGATTCCCTCGTGGGAATAGCCCTCGCGCTCAAGCTCTCCGGCGATGAAATCGAAATGTGGTGCGATGAGGCCACCCTCCATCCGCTCACGGACGGCGGCCTGCACGTAGTACGTATTTATCAAGATCTTCTCCAAGCGGCGAGTTGCCGCATGAAGAAGCGTCGCAGGATTATGCCAAGTGCTCAAGGCTTCGGGGCATGGCCCTGTCAACTGCCAGTTCGAACACTCGGCATAATGGTGCGCTCTGGATAAAGGCCGTCAACAAACGCGACCTGTCAACAGGAGAAACCAGAGAATTGGTAGTCGAAAACGTGGGGCTCGGCCTCAACCCCGGGGTTGAACTCGATCCCCCGCGAAACATGGTTTCCAACAAGAGAGCGCCGGGACTGCAAGTGCCTGCGGAGTGTTTGAGATACGGGGTGAGCCGGGAGGGGGTGCTGTCAACAAAAACACGATTAGCAATTTGGAGGCCAAAGGGGTGGCTCCCCGGCATGGATTCGAACCACGATTCACGGCTCCAAAGGCCGCTGTCCTACCATTAGACGACCGGGGATTGAAGCGGTGCGGAGCTCGTCGTCCCCGCACCGTTCTCAATCATTGTAGCCGATCGCCCCCAATGCGCACCAATCACGCGCACCGCCCCCAGGCCGCCGCCGCACTCACCTGCCCCGCTCCTACTGCGCCCTCGGCTTCACATCATACGGCGCGAGCTTGCCCCCGTGGATCGCCTGCAGCCGCTTGTGCGTCGTCTTCATCGCTTCGATCATCTCCGGATACGGACGGTCCATCACATCCACCAGCCCGATGTTGTAATTCTCCCCGTCCATCCGGCCCAGCGACGGCTGATCCACCCACTGGAACCAGCTCGTCCCGATAAACGCCGGATGAGCCGCCGCCTGCTCCACGTAATACCGGTACGCCATCCCGCGCTCCGCCTGATCCCGCACCTGCACCAACCCCGCCGCCAGCCCCCGCTCAGGAACCCCGAAGTGGAACTCGCCGATGATAATCGGACGCCCCGTCACCTCATAGATCCTGTCCAACGTCTTCTGATTGACGTTCGTCGAATAGACGTTCATCGAATACACGTCAAAGGCCTTCGACGCCTCGATCATCTCGATCGGCGGCAAGCCCCCGCCGAACCGCAGTCCCAGGTTCAGGTGGTTCGGATCATGGCGCTTGATCGCCGCATTGATCACCTCAAGAAACCGGTTAAACGCTTTGTAGATAAATTGTTTCCGCCGCTCCGGCGTGTCGCCCGCGGCCAGAAACGCTTTCGCTTCCCGCTGGATCGCGCTCACCGGCCGGTCGAGGATGATGTCCACCACCAGTGACTCGCGCCCCTCCCACGGCGGCTCATTGGCCACGAAATAGCCCAGCAGCCACGGATCATTCTTGCGCGGCGCGCACTGTTCCTGCGCCTCCTTGTCCACCAGCTTCACCCACTCTTCCGAATACACATCCGGCATCCCCAGATAGCCCTGGCCCATCCCCCATCCGCGCATATTCACCTGATACGCCTTCTTGCCCGCTGCCCACAGCCGCTGATCGCTCCAGTTGCCGATCGTGTTCAGACCCCAATCCTCCAGCCGCTTCATCGCCAGATCCACCCATGCCGTGCTCTCCAATCCGCCGTGCCTGCGGGCCAGATTCCATGAATAGAACCCAGTCCGCGGCCGCCGCCCGAACTGCGTCGCTGCCTCCACCGGCGGTATCGCCGCGTAGTAATTCTCCCGCCCCTGGATCCGCGAATCCCCGCCACTATTGCCCATCCCCGTCGACGATGTCGAAAAGAACAGGTGGCCCTCCGGATCGACAAACCACCACCGCCCGTCGATCTTCTCCACCCTGAAAAATCCCGTCGCCTTCACCTGCGTGTTCAGGTACCCGCCGTAACGGCCAAACCCGTATTCGCCCTTCTTCAGCCCCGCCTCCTCCGCCGCCCACTCTTTCTTCAGTTGTTCGACGCTTTTCACCTTCCGCGCCCAGTCGCCCGGAATCCACTGCCCAAACTCGTCTACAACCGGCTTCTTATCCACAATGTCCGAACCCGGATCCTCCTTCGCCAGAGTCACTGACCGGATCTCCAGCGTCTGCTTGCCCAGCGGCGCAATCATCGTCACACCCAGTTGCTCCACCGCGTTCAGCGGCCCATACACCCCGCCCGTACTCACCCAGAACGAATTCCGCGGCACCTTGCCCACCGACGCCATATCGTGCCCCGAACGGTTCGGCTGCCGGAAATACTGCAGCGGCACCGCCGCCCTGATCCACACTCCGCCCATTGGATGCATCTGCCGCCGCTGCACCGTCGCCCCGCTATACAGCGTCAGCCAGAACCGCTGCGGCGTCGACGCCCTCAACTCAAGAACAAGGAAGTTGTACGGCGTCCAATCCGATGGCAGATCCGCATTCAACTCCTTCAACGTCCACTTGTGCGTGGACTCCGTTCCTTCAAAAACAACGCGCTGCGGCGCCGCTACTGCGGACTGCGCAAACAGTGCATAAAACATCGTGGCGGACAGGATCAGGCGGCCCATTGAGGCAACTCCTTTGATGTCGCCGCATCCACTCGCTTCGCGGCGCCGCCTCTACTATATTCAAT
>JACZJQ010000132.1 GCA_014860455.1 Bryobacteraceae bacterium
ACCCACTCCCCCGCCGCCGGCGCCCCCGTCTTCACCATCAACGGCCGCTACACCTCCCGCGGCTGGACCGAGTGGACCCAGGGCTTCCAATACGGCGCTGCCATCCTCCAGTTCGACGTCACCGCCGACCCCCAGTTCCTCGAAATCGGCCGCTCCAAAACCCTTGCCCTGATGGCCCCCCACCTCACCCACACCGGCGTCCACGACCACGGCTTCAACAACGTCTCCACCTACGGCAACCTCTATCGCCTCCAACAGGAAGGCCGCATCGCCCCCAACCCCTGGGAGTCCAACTTCTACGCCCTCGCCCTCAAGGTCACCGGCGCCGTCCAGGCCTCCCGCTGGACCTCCATCAAGGACGGCGGCTTCATCTACTCCTTCAACGGACCCCACTCCCTCTTCGTCGACACCATCCGCTCCCTCCGCGCCCTCGCCGTCAGCCACCGCCTCGGCCACACCCTCATGGGCGAAAACGACAAGCCCGTCTCCATGCTCGAGCGCCTCGTCCTCCACGCCTGCGCCACTGCCCGCTATTCCGTCTTCTACGGCTCCGGCCGGGACTCCTACGACACCCGCGGCCGCACCGTCCACGAATGCGTCTTCAATACCAACGACGGCAACTACCGCTGCCCCAGTTCCCAGCAAGGCTACTCCCCATTCACCACCTGGACCCGCGGTCTCGCTTGGGCCATCTGCGGCTTCGCCGAACAACTCGAATTCCTCCAAACCCTCGACCCCGCTGAACTCGCTCCCCTCGGCGGCTACGCCGATATCGAATCCGTCTTCCGCACCGCCGCCCTCGCCACTTCCGACTTCTACATCGACAACTCCCCCACCGACGGCATCCCCTATTGGGACACCGGCGCCCCCGGCCTCGTCCATCTCGGCGACTACCTTAACCGCCCCTCCGACCCCTTCAACGACCACGAGCCCATCGACTCTTCCGCCGCCGCCATCGCCGCCCAGGGCCTCCTCCGCCTTGGCCGCTACCTCAATGCCGCCCAGGATGGCTCCGGCTCACGCTACATCCAGGCCGGCCTCACCGTCCTCAAATCCCTCCTCGACGAGCCCTATCTCTCAACCGACCCCAACCACCAGGGCCTCCTTCTCCATTCCATCTACCACCGACCCAACGGCTGGGACCACGTCCCCGATGGCGCCAAATCCCCCCGCGGCGAAGCCTGCATGTGGGGGGACTACCACCTCCGCGAACTCGCCCTCTACGTCCAGCGTCTCGCCTCGAACGCGCCCTACCTGACTTTCTGGGCCTGACCCGCACCAGCTCGACGCGATTTCGGTGGGGCGGCCTCCCAAGGCCGCGCGGGACGCCCTCGTCCCGCCTCGCTGTGACCCGCGACGACCCTGAATGAGGCCGCGACCGCAGGGAGCGGGTCCAGCAACGCTCGCCGCACGGAGCCGCGACCGTCAGGAAGCTGTACTCAGCAACGCTCGCCGCGCGGAGCCGCGACCGTCAGGAAGCGGTACTCCCACAACCCAACTCGCTTCCTCGCAACCGCCCACTCTCCCCCGCTACTGCCCCGGCTGCCGCCCCTCCGGCTGCCGCGAATCCAACTTCTGCACCCCACCCTTAAACGTCAGCGTCACATCCACCCGCCGCGCCGCCTCGTCCACCTTCTCCTCCGCCTTCGTCTCGCCCAGAAAATCCAACACCCCCCGCGCCCTCACCTGGTTCAGGAAGAACTCCGGATACTCCTTCCTGTACGGCTTGCCCGCCTCCATGATCCACAGCTTCCGGATCGCCGGCTCCGTGATCACATCCAACCCCACAAGCGTCAGCCTCCCCATCACAAACTGCGGTCCCGGATTCACCTGTATCGTCATCGTCGTCGTCTTCTTCTCTTCATTCAACTGCCGCAGCGCCTTATACCCCGCCTTGATATACCCCCTGTTGCCCAACTCGCCCAATATCCTCTCCATCCCCAGCCCCAGATTCGTATAATTCACCGTCTTGCCCCGCTCAAACTGCCCCAGCTTTTCTATCTCCGACTCCTCCATCGGCGCACCCTCCACCTTCACATCCTCCATCGTGTACACCGGACCCTCATCCACCTCCACAATCACCAGCACCCCCTTCACCTCCGGCACCGGCGAAGGCACCACATTGATTACGGGAAACTTCACCGTCAGCCGCCCGATCGTCTCGTAGATCGGCTTAGTCTGGTTGTCCAACAACTGCCTGAACAGGCTCTCGCTATACGGCAGCCCGATCGCCGCCTGCGCCAGCGGTTTCCTCAGGTCCGGGCCAGGTATCGCCTTGTTCCCCGTGAACTGCACGTCATAGATATTCGGTGGCGGCGTCTTCGGCTGAAACACCACCGCGATCGTCTTGCCATCCACCAACCCCACCTTCGCCGTGGCCTCTTCCTTCACACCCTTGGCGTCCAGCATCTTCTGCACCAGCGCCGTCGCCCGGTTCAGATACCTCTCATACGTCGGGATCTCCTTGCCGAAACACGGCATCTCCTTCGACGCAGCCGCCGCAAACTCGCCTTCAGTCAAAGGCAGCCGGTCAATCGCCCAGGGAATGAACTGGTCGGCCTCGGTGATCGCGATCACCGCCGCATACCCCGTCCCCGCCGCCGTCGGCGCATATCTCCAACTCACCGTCTCCACGCACCCGGTCGCCAGCAGCCTGTCCTTGGCCGCCTCGAACACTTCCTTTGTCGGCGCATCGCCCCGCTTGATCCCGCTCAGCCGCGACAGTTCCGCCTCGCCCAACCTCTTCGCGCCCTCAAACTGCAGCGTTTCAATCGCCGGCCCGCCCGTCCTCGCCTGCCCCGCCGCCTTCGTTCTCGTCGCCCGCTTCTTGGCCGGAGCCTGCGCCATCAGCGCCATGGAAGCCATCAGGATTGCTGCGATCAGCCGCCTCATACCTCCATTATGTGAAAAACCGCGGATGCTGGGCCTGCGTTTCCCGCCACGCCGGATGCGCGACGAAACGCACTCGCGTTCACCGCAACCTACGCCGGGTGCCGGTGAGGAATTCAGGCTAAACTGAGGGTGATGTCCTACGATCTCGTGGTGATCGGTAGCGGCCCTGGGGGCTATTCCGCTGCCATTCGCGCCGGCCAGTATGGCCTCAAAACTGCCCTGATTGAAAAAGATCCTCACCTTGGTGGGACGTGCCTCCACGTCGGCTGCGTTCCCACAAAGGCGCTGCTCCACACCGCCGAAGTCTGGGACTACTTCAAACACTCCGCCGAGCAGGGCATCCATTGTGAGAACCCCTCGCTCGACATCCCCCAGGTCCTCGCCCGAAAAGACAAAATCGTCTCCAAGCACGCCTCCGGCATCGGCATGCTGATGAAGAAGAACAAGGTCGAAGTCGTCAAGGGCTTTGCCAAACTCCTTGGCGGCGGCAAGGTCCAGATCGACTCGCCTGACGGTTCCAAAACCATTGAAGCCCGCAACATCATCCTCGCTACCGGTTCGGTCGCCCGCATGTTGCCCGGCCTCACGCCCGACGAGAACCGCATCGTCACCAACGTCGAAATCCTCCGCATGCCCGCCGTGCCGAAAAAGCTCCTCGTCATCGGCGCCGGCGCCGTTGGCGTCGAATTCGCGTCTATCTTCAAGCGTTACGGCTCCGACGTCACCGTCTTCGAAATGCTGCCCCGCCTCGTCCCGGTCGAGGACGAAGACGTCAGCAAGGAACTTCTGCGCTCCTTTAAGAAGCAGAAGATCAACTGCGAACCCGGCGCCAAAGTTCTCGAAGTCACCAAAACCGGCGCCGGCGTCCGCCTCAAGGTCGAACTCAGCACCGGCAAGGTCGAGGAAGTCGATGGCGACACCCTCCTGGTCGCCGTCGGCCGCAAACCCAATACCGACGGCATCGGCATCGAAAAAACGAAAATCGTCCTCGACCGCGGCTTCGTCCAGGTCGACCCCTTCCAACTCACCGCCGAACCCGGCATCTATGCCATCGGCGACATCGTCGCCGGCACCCCCCAACTCGCCCATGTCGCCACCATGGAAGGCATGGTCGCCGTCGGCCACATCGCCGGCAAGCCCGTCCGCCCCGTCAACAAGCAGCGCATCCCAGGCGCCACTTACACCGAACCCGGCATCGGCTCCGTCGGCCTCACCGAAGCCCAGGCCCGCGAGAAGGGCTACGACGTCAAAATCGGCAAGTTCCCCTTCCTCGGCAACTCCAAGGCCTCCATCCTCGGCTCCCATGACGGTTTCGTCAAAATCGTCGCCGACGCCAAATACGGCGAAATCCTCGGCGTCCACATCATCGGCCCCCACGCCTACGAACTCATCGCCGAAGCTGTCGCGGCCATGGAAGCGGAAGCCACTGTCGAGACTATGATGGCCACCATCCACGCCCATCCGACGCTCTATGAAGCCGTCGGCGAAGCCTTCAACAGCGTCTACGGTCTCGCCATCAATGCGTGAACTCGATGTCCACGACCTCGGTCGCATGGACTACGCCGCGGCCTGGGCGCATCAAAAGGACTTGAGCGAACGCCGCAAACGCGGCGAAATCCGCGACCAGATCCTCTTTGTCGAACATCCCCATGTCCTCACCCTCGGCCGCAACGGCCGCCTGGAGAACCTCCTGGCCACCCGTGAGCATCTCTCAGAGATGGGGATCGACCTCGTTGAAATCGATCGCGGCGGCGACATCACCTACCACGGTCCCGGCCAGATCGTCGGCTACCCCATCATCGATTTGCGAGAATGGAAAAAGGACGTGGTGGCCTATGTCAGGGGCCTGGAGGAAGTTGTCATCCGCACCCTTCGCAGCTTCGGTATCGAATCCGGCCGCGACCCCTCGGCCACCGGCGTCTGGGTCGAGGGCGCCAAAATCTGCGCCATCGGCGTCCATATCAGCCGCTGGGTCACAACCCACGGCTTCGCCTTGAACTGGAAAACCGATTTGAACTATTTCAACTACATCGTCCCCTGCGGCCTCACACGCCCGGTCACCTCGATGTGGAAACTCGGTGCGAACGTCGAACGTCCGGCCGTCCTCAACGTCCTGCTCGACGCCTTCGCCGAGGTCTTTGATTACAAAACCGCGCGCCTCACCGCGCCCGCCGGCAAACTCGCCGGTTGAGAGTCGAAAAGGAAACGGAGCAACTACCATGGCCGATGTTGTCATGCCCCAGATGGGCGAATCGATCACCGAAGGGACTCTAACCAAATGGCTCAAGAAGGCCGGCGACACCGTCGAGCGCGACGAGCCTCTCTTCGAAATCTCCACCGATAAGGTGGATTCCGAAATCCCCGCCCCCGCCGCCGGCGTCCTCACCGAAATCCTTGTCCAGGAAGGCGAGGTCGTCGCCGTCAACACCGTCGTCGCCCGCATCGGCGAAGCCGGAGCCGCGTCCGCTGAAGCGCCCAAAGCCGAGTCCGCACCCGCTCCAGCGCCTGAGCCCGAACCCGCTCCCGTTGCCGCCGCCGTCGTCGAAGCCGCACCGGCTCCCGCCCCCGCGTCAGCCCCGGCTGTCGAAACCGAACTTGGACCCGTCTCCCCTCTGGTCCGCCGCATGGCCCGCGAAAACGACGTCGATCTCTCTCTCGTCCCCGGCACCGGTCCCGGCGGCCGCATCACCAAGACCGACATGGAAGCCTACCTCGCCTCCAAATCCGCCCCCGCCGCTGCCCCTCTCGCC
>JACZJQ010000133.1 GCA_014860455.1 Bryobacteraceae bacterium
GTCCGAACCCTTCAAAGCCAAGTCCTGCACGCCTGCGGTGTCCCTACACAAGGAGAACACCACATGAGAACGAAAACCACCGGGCCGTCCGATTGGACATCGACGCCTGAACACAGAGAAACCGTCTACGCGCTCTGCATGGACGATACAGACGGCGGCTTCGACCAGTACTTCGAACTCACCCGCGACGAATTCGAAGGCCTCAAACTTCACCTAGCGAAGCTGCGGGGCATCGAAACGACGGCGGCAGCATAAGGACACCACCGGGGCGGGCCTTCGGTCCGCCCCACTAATTAAATTGGCTTCATAAACCTGTAATTGGCAATTTTGAATCGGTATATCAAGTGGAGCCGAATGCCTGAAATTAAATTGTCTTCATAGTGCACAATCGGCGTTTTTCGAACGGTATATCAAGTGGAGCCGAATGGGGTGCTGGTCGATGCCGACAACAGGATCGACCGGGCCTGTTTTTTTTAGCTTGATAATGTAATCCGACTAGGTTACACTGAGAGGCGGGTACGAGGCGCATATGGCACGCGTTGATGAAAGAGACGAGTTGAGGGCGATAGCCCACGCAATCCGCACGGTACGGGAAACGCTGGGCGAGACGCAGACCCAGTTTGCCCGGCGTTTTGGTGTGAGCCGTAATACTATCGCTTGCTGGGAGGGCGCGGCGAAGGTGCCGGTAGTTGGCACCTTGATGCATCTGGCAGACCTGGCGAAGCAGCATAGTCTTGACTTCGAGCACCACACCCTTCATAGCGCCTATGTCCACCGGGACGCTGACGCTATGACGCAGGCGGTCTGGCAGTTGCGCGAGACGCTGCAGGACGTGATGATCCTCCACGCACGCCTGCCGCTGGAACAGATACTAGAGGCGAAGCCCGAGTTGGAGGAAGGGTTCAGGGCCATTGGGAAGAAGTTGTCCAGCGCGGCCGCGCTGACTGACATCTTGGACCCGACCGTGGCCTACAGGTGGCAGCTGGTCGCTGCTGCACGCGAGAAACAACAAAGAAGGAAGGGACTAGACTGATGAGAAATCAGGCTACGATCAACATGCCTATGCCGGACCCGCATTACCGGACCACCACCTATGCGGATTGGTGGGGGGTGAGTGACTCCACCATCCAAGACTGGTTTAAGGATGTGGACGGCGTGTTGCGGATCGGCCGACGCGGGGCCAAGCGGATCGAGATACGGATTCCCTGGTCGGTGGCGATGAAGGTCTACCAGGATCGGACGAAGGCATGAGCAGCACGAGCGGCGATTTGAGGCTCTACCGGCGACATGGTGACGACTGTGACAAGCGTCATCTGGGCCGCGACTTCACCCGCTGCTCGTGTGTTGTTTGGATGGAGGCCACCGTCAACGGCAGGCGGCACCGGCTGTCCCTGAATACCAGGGACTGGAAGCTGGCGTCGAAGCGCTCGTCGAAGAAGCTGGCTGAACTCGTCGGAGGCGACGGCGTTACGTCCAAGAAGATCACCGAGGCCGTGAACCTGTTTCTGTTGTCGAAAGCCGACGTGCGACCGGGTACGCGGCGAAACATCCAGCGGGTGATGAACAACTTCACCGGCTACTGCATGGTGAATGAGTGGGACCGGCTGGACGAGATCCCGATGGACGCGGTGGACCGGTTCCGACAGACGCGGAGCGTGAGCGCCTCGACCTGGTCGAAGGAACTGGCCATCCTGCGAGATTTTTTCAGCCACGGGCAGGCACGGGGCTGGTGCAAGTCGAACCCGGCGAAGGTGACGAAGTCCCCACGGGTCCGCTACGCCGAGAAGAAGCCGTATACGATCGAGGAGATCACCGCTATCCTGCAGGCGTGCGACAGATTGCCGGACTCCTACAGCAGGGCGCGGGCCAGTGCGGCCATCTTTATCATGGTCTGCACCGGGCTTGCCATCGTGGATGTTGTTTCATTGCGCCGTGATGCCGTACGTGGCGGCGCCATCAGCACGACCAGGTGCAAGACGGGCCAGCCCGTGCATCTGCTGCTGGCCGACATGGGCGCACACGGTGAGATGATGATGGCGGCGCTGTTGACTCTGCCACGACCGCGTAACCGTGCCGGTGAGCCGGTGGAGTCGGAGTTCTTTTTTCAGACCGGGGGGGGCAGTCAGCGGGCAGCAGTCCGAGACCTGACGCGCACGCTGGACCGGGTGTATCAACTGTCCGGGGTGAAGGGAGCGCACAATCACCGATTCCGACATACTCTAGCGATCGGGCTTTTTGAGAAGGGGGCCACTGCCGAAGAAGTTTCCAGCGCCTTAGGCAACAGCCCCACCGTCGTCAGAAAGCACTATTCAGCGTGGACCGACAAGCGGCAGGAGCGGCTCTCGAGCCTGCTGCAGGCGTATCATTCAGGTACAAATCTGGCACAGTCTGAAAAGACGCCTGTAAGTGCCTCTGAAATCAAAAGATCTAATGGTGGACGGCATGGGATTCGAACCCACGACCCCCGCGTTGCGAACGCGGTGCTCTCCCAGCTGAGCTAGCCGCCCACACTCGGACCAATTCCAATATAGCATGGGCCGCCGCGCGTCTCATACCGCTACAATTGTTCGTAATGGACGAGAAGCGGAACCTGGAAGTCACCCTCGAAAAGATGCGCCGCGACTGGGACGAGCGCGCCCGTGAAAACGCCCGTTTCTACGTCAACACCGAACGCACCGACTGGACCGATCAGGAGTTCTTCGCCTCCGGAGAACAGACTGTCCGTGAGGAGATCCTCACCGACATGACCAACATCTGCCAGGGCAAACTGCCCACCGACATGCGCGTTCTCGAAATCGGCTGCGGCGCCGGACGCATCACGCGAGCCCTCGCCCGCCTGTTCGGCGAGGTCCATGCCGTCGATGTCTCCGGCGAAATGATCGCCTGCGCGCAACAGGCCTTGGCCGATTTCCCACATGCCCACGCCTATCAGAACAACGGCATGGACTTAAGCGTCGTCCCGGCCGATGCACCCTTCGATTTCGCTTTCTCGACCATCGTCTTCCAGCACATACCGAGCCGCGAGGTGATCGAAAACTACATCCGCGAGGTCTGCCGGTTGTTGAGGCCGGGCGCACTGTTCAAGTTTCAGGTGCAGGGCGACGCCACCATGCAGACCGATCCTGATGACACCTGGCTCGGCGTCCCGTTCTCTGAAGCCGACGCCAGGAAGATGGCCGAGGACTGCGGCTTCGAACTCCGCTACCACCACGGCGCCGGCGCGCAATACTTCTGGCTCTGGTTCTTCAAGAAGGCGTAACAGCCCGTGGCGGAAATCGCGTGAGGCTGGCCGGACCTCCACCACTGGCTGTACACCCGCATCTGCCCGGATGCGGCTTGCGGAAGGCCTGCGGATACCCCGTTCAAGCCCGGCCCGCGTCGCCCGGCGCACGGTTCAGTGACGCCGGAAGCCCGCCTCACTTGTGCGCCTGGCATCCGGCGTACTGCTACGGAAGCATCACTGTGGTGTTGTTCTCAACGGTGTTTGTGGTATTGACGAGCTCCATGGCCATCATCGTATAGGCGACCGAATTGTTGCGCAGAATGTTGGAGCCGGAGGCCGCACTCATCTGGATACCGGTGGGGAAGCCGGAGATGTGATTGCCTTCAATCAGGTCGCCGCGCGGACCCATCGGGTCGTCGGGTGCGGGGTTGTAGCAGATGCCCAACAGGCCATTCATGCCGGCCGTGACCGTGTTACCCGCAATGCGGTTGCCCCAACTCATGCCGCCGCGGACGAAGATCCCGAGTCCCACATTGTAGAGCCGGTTGTCCTCAACCACCGTGTTGCGCGACTGGACGATCATGATCCCCACTTCCGGCGGCGGCGCGGTGACCGCCAACCCCCGTCCGCGAATCGTGAGATCGCGCAGCACCACACTCGCCGATGTGTCCACCACCACCGCGAATCCGAAATTGGCGACGGTCCCGTTCATCACCCGGACCCCCGATGCTCCCATGATCTCAATGCCCCGCCCCGAGTTGCTGCCAGGACCGGCCACGCGGAATCCGCGCAGGTCCAGCGTTACGTCCGAAGCCGTGATCCTGATGGCTGTCCCCGCCGCGACTTCAATATCGCGTGCCAGATAGTAGTTTCCTGGTTCGCTGATCACCGTAGTCGAACCCAAGGCGCCAACCAGCCGGCGCTGGCCATCCTGGGCCCCGGCGGGCATCGCGGCAAGGGCCGCTACCAGCAGTGTTGTAGCAAACGTCGAGAATCGTATCATGCAATCTCCTTCTTGTCCTCTGAATCGTGGTTTTCTAAGGAAGGACCAGCAGGCTTTTGAAGCCCGCTCATTCCCGCCTCACTTGATGGAGTTCGCAGCCTCCCCAGCAAAGGTAACGAGGATCTATGAATTTCTTTTTAGCTCGTGACCTGGAGCCCCCCACACGCGAACAAGCTATACGGAAGACGTCGGCTGTGCGGTGACTGAGTGCGGCCATCGCTGCTAGGCTTGAAAGGACGAGGGCCACGCGTTTGGCGTATCGGACTGACCGCACTCAGGAAACCGAAGAGTTCAAGCGCCGCATTGCCGCCCTTCTGGCAGCCTATCAGGACGGCGACAAAGCGGCCGCGCGTGAATTTGTCGAAGCCCTATATCCGATGCTGTATCGCTATTACATCGCCCAACTCAGGGACGCCGGCTTGGCCGAGGACCTCACCCAGGAATGCTGGATCCGCATCCATCAGGCGCGGGCAAGCTACCGGCGCGGAGAACCGGTGTTGCCCTGGGTGTTCGCGATCGCTAGGTTTACCAACATTGACGCCTACCGCAAGCGCCGCCGGTCGCTGACCAATGAAGTGGCGTTGCCTGAGGGTGGCTGGGAGCCATCGGCTGATCCTCGCCCGGCGATGGAGTCCCGCTTGTCGGCCGCCAGGATCCTCGAACAACTGGGTGGACTTCCTGAGGCGCAGCGGGAAGTATTCGTGATGCTGAAGGTGAGCGGCATGAGCCTGGACGAGATTGCGCGCGCGACTGGCACAAGCGCCGGGGCGGTGAAGCAGAAGGTCTACAGGGCGTGCCAGGCGCTCAGAAGCGCCTTTGGCGTGAAGACGGCACACGATGATGGAGGTGACGCACGATGAATTGCGAAGATGCGGCGCGAATCCTCCTCGATGACCGTCTGGACGCGCTCGAACCCGGTGTCCGGCTCGATGTCGAGCGCCACTGCGCCAGTTGCTCTGGCTGCAAGGCGCTGATGGAGATGATGGCCGAAGTGGAGGCGGGCAGCGTTCCCCCGGCTCTGGCGGAGAAGACTTTTGAAATTGTCCAGGCGCCGCTCGATGCAGGCGCGCCGGCTCCGGCGAGTTTGCGGTTCGCGCTCCTGACCGTTCTGGCCATGGCCGTGGTGGCGGGTTTGGCTCTCACCGGTCTTGGACTGAAGGGGTTGCGCGCGATGACCGTCGAGCAGGCATGGGGGTTGCTGAGTCTGCTGGCGTTCTGCGGCGTAGCCGGATGGTTTGCGATCGACGGTGAGCTGAGGCCCGGCAGCGGGAGACGGATCAAGGGTGGAGCAGCGCTGCTCACCCTCGGCGCAAGCTATGTGGCGGTGGTGGCCGTGTTGGCCGGATCCGGCGGCAGCGCGCACCTGCTGCGCGATGCCGTGTTCTGTTTCGCGGTCGGCAGTTGCGTCTCCATGGCGATGTATTGGGTGCTCCGGCGCATCAGCCGTTGGGGCTACGCACTGCACCCAACAGGAGTCGGGTTGGCGATGGGATCGCTGAGCGCGCTGGCCGGGCTGGTCGTGCTGCAAATGTTCTGCCCCAAGAACGAGCTCGACCATCTCCTCCTGGGTCACGGCCTGGCGCTGGCGGCAGGCGTCGCCTTCGCGCTGCGATTCGAACAACGCAGGGCAGGGCGCGGATAAAGTGCAAACCTGCCCCCGTTTCCTCCCCTATCCGCCCACACCTCTCCCGTCCCCCTTCCCAACCAACCAATCCCCGCCGCACGCCTCCTGTTTCTGAGCCCGGGCGCACTGTTCAAGTTCCAGGTGCAGGGCGACGCCACCATGCAGACCGATCCTGACGACACCTGGCTCGGCATCCCGTTCTCTGAAGCCGACGCCAGGAAGATGGCCGGGGACTGCGGCTTCGAACTCCGATACCACCACGGCGCCGGCGAACAGTGCTTCTGGCTCTGGTTCTTCAAGAAATCCTAGCCCGCGCTCCCGCGTTTCGAGTGCGAGCGATTCGGTGCCGGTGGACCTGGCGACGCGGTTCCGGAACTGTTCGCCGAACTGCCGAACGCCAACCGAATGCCGAACTGGACTCTTCGCGGATCCTAGGCCTTTGCAAGATTCGTTTGGCAGTGCGGTGACCGCTCACTTCACGGGCGGGCGACGCGGAATTCTGGGATGGCGGCGAAGGGCGGAGTGGTTGGCGAATTCGCTGAGGGGAGGGAGCGCATCTATTCGCAGCCCTGGGCGTCTTCGCGTTCGCTGCCTCGCTGGCCGCGGTCCGCGGCGAAGCCTCCGAACATCTGCCGGTAGTTGAAGGGCGAAATCCCAACCAGGCGCTTGAACAGCCGACGGAAAAACGACGCGTCCGAGTAGCCGGCCTTTTCACTGATTTCTTCCACCGGCAGGGCGGTCGTCTCCAGGAGTCGCTTTCCGTGTTCGATCCGGAGATTCTGCAGGTAATCGAGGATGGAGGTTCCGGTGGCGGCCTTGAATCGGCGTTTCAGGGTACGTTCGGGGATTCCCGCCGCATGGACGGCTTCGCCCAGCGCGTCCAGACTCCTGAAGTGGTGTTTCAGGTAAGTCTCGATCCTGCGAACCAATCCGTCGCCGTGAGGTAGTGGACGAACCAGAGCGGCATAGGGCAGGCCGCCTTCCTCGTGGCATTTGAGGAGATAGACCTTGGCCACGCGCAGAGCCTCAGTGGGTCCGGCGTAGCGCGAGATGATGTGGAGCACAAGATCATGCCAGGACGTGGTGCCGCCGGCGGTGACGATGCGCCCGTCCGGGCGGGCGTAGACCAGGTTCGGGGCCGGGTCGAAGCGGACTGCGGGAAAGCGGCGGCGGAAAAGATCCTGATAGGCCCAGTGTGAGGTCGCCGGACAGCCGTCAAGGAGTCCGGTCTCGGCCAGCAGGATCGCGCCCGAACAGGCGGAATAGATCGCCGAGCCCTCCGAATACTTCCGCCGGATCCACTCGACAACTCCGGGATAGCGGCCCGTCAGGGTCTCGTCGGGACCGAGCCAGAGTTCAGGCAGGATCACGATCGGGGCCGAGGGATTGCTGGTGATGGCGCAGTCGGGATTGACCGGGATGCGATTGCCGCAGGAAAACAGCGTTCCGTCCGGAGAGACGATGCGCACCCTGAAGATACTGTGCTCCTCACCCTTGCGCATCAGCGTCTGCCAAATCGAGCCGGTTGAAAGCAACACGTCCAGCATGCCGTACAGGGCCGATCCGGCCGTTTCAGGGACGGCCAGAATGACAACATCCACAGGATGCGTGTCTGAAGCGCAGTCGGACATATGCTGATTGTGGCACAAACAGCACGATTATGGCAAATATGAATCTGGTCGCGATTCGCGTCTTCCGGCAAACTGGGTTCAGATGGAGCCCGGTTGAACAAGACCGGCCTCAAGGAAAGGAAGACCAATGACAAGCATGAAGAAGAATGAGACGACCATGACGCAGTGCATCAACGGAGTCGATATCGACGTCCTCATGGGTACTGTGAACGCAATCAAGGTGGAACCGGAGCTGGGCAGTTGCCGGTTCCGCGCCAGCAACAGATGGGTGGGCGGCACCCACAATCGCAGTACCGTGACCGGCTTCTACGGCGCCAAGCAGGAGATGGATCACAAACAGACCTTCAAGATGGACGCCGACGAACCCGAGATTCTGGCCGGCAACGACAGCGGCGCCAACCCTGTGGAGCACCTGCTGCACGCCCTTGCCTCCTGCATGACCACCAGCATGGTGGCGCATGCGGCCGTGCGTGGAATCCAGATTGAGGAGCTCGAATCGCAGCTCGAAGGCGATATCGACATCCGGGGGTTCCTTGGCATGGCGCCGGACGTCCCGAAGGGCTACACCAACATCCGAGCCAAGTTCATGGTGAAAGCCCAGCAGGAAGACCTGTCGAAGATCCGGGACCTGGCGGCGTTTTCGCCGGTGTTCAACACGGTCTCGAACGGTACGAATGTGGAAGTGGAAGTGGCGCTGAAGTAGATCCGATCGAGGATCCCGGAACCTGGGCGGGCGCATGCCGGAAAAGGCACTGCGTCCGTCTGCGGGACCGAGTAAGACGCCGGTGTGTCATTCAGGACGATGTGCCAAGGGTCAAGGGA
>JACZJQ010000134.1 GCA_014860455.1 Bryobacteraceae bacterium
CCCCCTACGACGCCGGCTCCGTCTTCCCCACCGTCGCACCCACCAAAATCAACGTCCGCGCCGGCTGGAACCCCTTCCGCATCCTCATGGATTGGCCCGTCCTCAAGGTCTGGACCAACGGCGAACTCGTCCAGGACCTGAACCTCGACACCCATCCCGAACTCAAACACCGCCTCCGCCGCGGCTACCTCGGCATCGCCGCCGCCTCCACTCCCTGCCGCTTCCGCTCGCTCCGCATCCGCGAACTACCTTCAAAACAGTCCTGGACCAGCCTCTACGAATCCCCCGCCGACCTCGACGCCAACTGGCAGGTCAGCGAAGGCAAGCCCGAATATGTCACCCTCGGACCCGTCCTTCGCTCCGCCGGCCTCGGCCATCTCGCCACCAAAACCAAGTACCGCGACTTCCAACTCCAGATGTACATCCGCTCCTCGGCCCAGTCCAACGGTGGCATCATCTTCCGCTCCTCCGGCCGCGGCAACCCCAAGCCCCTCAGCTACGAAATCCAGATCCACAACGTCGAGGAAGCCCACTTCCCCACCGGCTCGCTCTATCACCACAAGCGCGCCACTTATCCTCGCATCGAGGACGAAAAGTGGTTCTTCTTCGAACTCGACGTCCAGGGCCCCAACGCCCGAGTCCGCATCAACGGCGAAACCGTCATGGAATACGACCACCTCGAAAACCTCAACGAGGGGGTCATCGAACTCCAGGCCCACCGCCGCGGCTACTGGGTCGAGCACAAACACATCCGCATCCGATCCCTGTGAAGCGATAGCCGCCGCCATCCTTTGATATAGTCAACCTCGTCATGCTCCGCCGGACATTCCTTGCCGCCACAGCCGCGCCCATCCTGCGCGCCGCCGAATCCTACGCCGCCCCCGGCTGGGAAGCACCCCTCTTCAATCTCCATGCCCGATTGAAGGAACCCGTCCGCATCGCCTCCATCGACGTCCTGCGCGCCGGCGGCAAAATCCTCATTCGGACAAACGCCGCCAACGGCCTCTCCGGCATCGTCATCGCCAAGGACCCCATCGAAGACTATCTGCCCGTCCTCATCCGCCGCATCGTCCCTTTCTTCACCGGCAAGGACGCCCGCGACATCGAATCCCTCGTCGACAAGGTCTACGAGGCGAATTACAAACTCGCCGGCCAGGGCTTCTGGCTCCCCGTCGCCGCCGTCGAAATGTCCATCTGGGACCTCCTCGGCCGCACCGCCAACACCCCTGTCGCCACCCTCCTTGGCGGCGCCCGCATGAAAGCCGTCCCCGTCTATCTCTCCGGCTCCGGCCGTGAAGCCACCGCCGAAGAGGAAGTCGACATCTACGTCCGCGGCGTCCAGGAAACCGCCGCCCGCGCCGTCAAGTTCAAAATCGGCGGCCGCATGAGCCGCAACGCCGACGCCACCCCCGGCCGCACAGACAAAATGCTCGCCCTCGCCCGCAAGCGCTTTGGCCCCAGAGTCGTTCTCTACGCCGACGCCAACGGCTCCTACGATGTCCGCCGCGCCATCGAAGTCGGACGCTTCCTCGAATCGCTCGACTTCAAATTCTTCGAAGAACCCTGCCCCTGGGAACAGATCGAATGGACCAAGGCCGTCTCTGACGCACTGAAGATCCCCATCGCCTTCGGTGAGCAAAACTCCTCGCTTGCCGAGTTCAATCGCATCATCGCCATGCGCGCATTCAAGATCGTCCAGCCCGACCTGAACTACAACGGCGGCATCGTCAAGGCCGCCCGCGTCGCCCGCATGGCCGCCAAGGCCGGCATGACCATCGTCAGCCACAACACCGAAACCGGCGCTGCCGGCACGAAAATGCTCCACTTCGCCGCCGCCATCCCTAACTTCGGCCCCGACATCGAATGGGCCCGCCGCGCCACGCCCAAGCCCGTCTCCTGGCAGTCGCCCAGCCTCATCGACGTAAAGGACGGCGCCGTCGCGCTGCCCGCCGGCCCCGGCTTCGGCGTCGATTACGACCCCGCCTATCTCGCCAAAGGCCAACTTCTCACCGCCCGCTGATCTGCGACTCTCTTTCGTGCCGGTCCTGGCCTCGGCATCGGCTTTCTGCTCCGCCCACTTTCTGCTCCGCCCATTTGAATCAGCCGCGGCCGGTGCTATACTTCCCCCCGGCTGCTTCGCAAGCGAGCCATCGCCGCCGCTGCCCGGCTAGAGGATTATCGGCATCCTCATCCTCACTTTAGGCTGACCCAGGCCGGGCGGGCGCGGCGGCGCCGCGTTTGCGGAGAACCATATGCCGCCGATCAGGCAATGGCGAAGCGCTTGGTCCCGTTGCAGTTCTACACGAGGAGGCGGTTCATGCTTGAGCGCGGTGTGGTGACGGTCTTCCCGGTGGTGTTCCTCGCTGTCCTGTTCATTGGCGGCGAGCTGTCCCGGCGCAGACACATTGATATGGGCGGCGTGGTCCCGATCCGCCGTGCGCCGTTCTACATCAGCAAGTTCATGATTGTGCTGCTCTGGATTGCCATGATCCTCGATGCCTGGGGCGTGAAACTTTCCTTCTTCACGCCGCCGGCCGCTCTCAAATGGACAGCTGTGCTCATTTGGGGTGCGGGGTTCATGCTGCTTTTCTCCGGCCTCCTTAAACTCGGCCACTCTTTGCGCGTTGGCCTCCCAAGGGAAAGCACCACTCTCCAAACCGGAGGCTTGTACCGCGTCAGCCGCAATCCCATGTATTTGGGCGTCTATGCCACCGTTCTTGCCCCCGTCCTGAGCACTCTGAATCCAATCCTCCTTCTGCTCGGCGTGTTTGTCATCGCAGTCCACCACCGGATTGTCCTCGCCGAAGAAGCGCACCTACGCGAGGCCTTTTCTGAGGATTATTCCGGCTATTGCCGCCGGGTCAGACGGTACCTGTAGCTGCGCAGATTTCGTGACCCGCTCCCCAAAACCCTCTACCGCTCCTGCTCTCGCGTCCTCACTCGTACCGCAGCGCCGTCATCGGATCCGTCCTTGACGCCCTGTACGCCGGCCCAAACGCCGCCAGCGCCACCGTCGCCGAAATCGCAACCACTCCAGTCAATACACTCGCCGGATCGTGCGGCGCCAAACCATAAAGCTGCGATCCCACCAGCCGGCTCAGCCCAAAGAACGCTGGCAAACCCAGCACGATCCCCACCACCGCCATCTTCATCGCCTCCCGCATCACCATCC
>JACZJQ010000135.1 GCA_014860455.1 Bryobacteraceae bacterium
CCCCCCTACTGCTCGTCTCCGGAGCCCGCCTTCCCGCCCACGGCCGCGGCGTCTACCTCTCCCATCTGCCCGGCGACAACCGCCCCATGCCGGCCTCCCCCCGCGAGTACGCCGCCGTCCTCTATCTGACCCTCCATAATCTTGACTCCGAGGGTCATGATTGGATCGCCGTCGAATGGCCTCCCGACACGCCCGAATGGGCCGGCATTCGCGACCGCCTCAAACGCGCGTCGTCCACTTAAAATCAACCACTTAACGCCAACAGGAGTTCGTTTGGTCGCACTTGCCCGCTGCCAGCGACAGCGCTCCCTCGCGAACTTCGATAGAATCTCAGGACAACCATGCCCGAAACGCGCCCTACCCGCACGCGCTGGATCATCCTGGCCCTCCTCTTTCTCATCACCACCAACAACTATTTGGACCGGATCATCCTCGGCATCCTCAGCCCGGTCATCCTCGAAGACCTCGGCCTCTCCAAAATGGAGTACGGCTACATCAACTCCGTCTTCCAGTTCACCTACGCCATCGGCTTCCTCATCATGGGCAAGGTGATCGACCGCCGCGGCACCCGCATCGGCTACTCCATCTCCATCTTTCTTTGGAGCGTCGCCGCCGGCCTCCACGCCTTGTCTCGCAGCGCCGTTTCCCTCGGCTTCTGGCGTGGCATGTTGGGCCTGGGCGAATCCGGCAACTTTCCCGCCGCCATCAAGGCCGTCTCCGAGTGGTTCCCAAAGAAGGACCGCGCCTTCGCCACCGGCATCTTCAACGCCGGCACCAACGTCGCCACCATGGTCGGCCCGCCCGTCTTCGTCTGGATGAACTCCCACTTCGGCTGGCGCGACTGCTTCCTCATCACCGCCTCCTCCGGCGCCATCTGCCTCGCCGCCTGGTGGTTCTACTACCGCCTGCCGACCGAGCACAAGTCGGTGAACGCGGAGGAGTTGGCCATCATCCACTCCGACCCGGACGAAAAACAGGAAACCCGCATGGGCTGGATCGAAGCCCTCGCTCACAAACAAACCTACGGCTTCGCCCTGGCCAAGTTCTTCAGTGACCCCGTCTGGTGGTTCTACCTCACCTGGCTCACTCTCTATTTCAAGGAAGAGCGCGGCCTCAGCCTCGAGCAAATCGGCTGGGCCCTCCCCTTCATCTACCTCATGGCCGACTTCGGCAGCGTCGCCGGCGGCTGGGTCTCCGGCTATCTCATGCGCCGCGGCTGGACCAATGTCAAGGCTCGGAAGACCACGATGGCCGTCTTCGCCCTCTGCATGCCGCTTGCCGCCACCTGCGTCATCCAGCCCAACATCTTCGTCGCCATCGCCCTGATCTCACTCGCCACTGCCGCCCACCAGGGCTGGTCGGCGAATCTCTATACCACCGTCTCCGACGTCTTCCCCAAATCCGCCGTCGCCTCGGTCACCGGCATCGGCGGCTTCCTCGGCGGCATGGGCGGCGTCATCTTCACCGCTCTGTTGCCGGCCTATCTGGTCACGCACTTCGGCTACGGACCCGTCTTTGTCATCATGGGTTCGGCCCACTTGGTCGCCTTCGTCTGCATGCACACCCTAATGGGCAATATGCAGAAGTTGGCCGTCAAGGGCGCCTGACCGGCGCCTCGCTCAGTTCGCCGCGTTTGAGCGGCCGGAGGCACTCAAACTCGACCCAGCCCGTCTTGCCCGTATTCGGGCCCGTGAGGACTTCAATCCGTCTCTTGCTGCCCGAATCGCCTGCCACCCGCACCTGCGCACCCACTTCCAGCGCGAATGCCTTGTTCTCGGCTTCCGCCTTCTTCAGAGCCGCCTCATCGCCCCGCGCCGTGGCTGCATGCAGATCGTAGGTCATCCCGGCTTCGGCAGCCACCCAGATGGCCGCGGTCCCGTGGCCCTCCGCCGCCGCCGTTTCTCCAGGTCGGACGACATGGTCGAGTCTCGTCTCAGGCTTCAGGTTCCAGTAGCGCCCGATCATCAAGGCGACAATGAAAACCCCGATGACGACAGCAACGATGTTGAGCTTGCCCATTGTGGACCTCCGCATCCTATTTACTCCCATCGCCGCCCGGAATCAATGCCCCTCGCCGGACTCTGTCACCGCGGCTGCGCCCCCGCATCCTCTAAAATGAGACTAGCCATGCCGATGTATGAATACCGCTGCTCGGAATGCGGCAGCCAGTACGAACAGCTCCGCCGGATGTCGGAAGCCGACCGCGACCTCGAATGCCCTAAGTGCGGCTCCGGGAAAATCGCCCGCCAGGTTTCGGCCTGCGCCGTCCGCGGCAGCGGCAGCGGCAGCAACAGCGGCGGCGGCGGATGCGCACCCGGCCGCGGCTTTTCTTGAGCCCGCTAAGGCTCCTCCGGCCCGTGCGGCCGGCATCTATACTTACTTCCAGCCTCCCCCGCTCTCCATCGTCTATATATGCGTTCGCCTGCCTGGACCTGATCGGCTGGGTAGTTTCCACTTAAGCGAGTGCAGGTTTTCATCTGACTCACTAATGTTCCCGCCTGATTGTATCGATTAGACAATTGACCCGACCATAGGCGTGAGAGGTTTGAAATCCACGCCGGACGTAAGCCCCTCCATTAGAGACTGGGGCCGCCGGCGAGGCCGGTGCGCCGCCGTTGCCGCCTTTATCAGGGTGGTTTTCCAGGCGCGCCCGGACGAGTCGATGGGAAGAGAGTTGACGCCCGCCGGGGCAGTGGTGGTTGTCAGGCCGTTGTCTGCCTTCACCCTGCCTTTCCCGGTTGCAGGTTACGGGCGGAGAGGTGAACCAGCAGATGACCGAGGCGGCGTGGGTCAGCCCACAGGTTGCTTTGTCGGAGGCGATCACGGCGGCGAAACTGGGCCAGTTGGCGCTGGCCCGCAGACTGCTGAGTGAAATCGTCGCTAAGGACCCTAAGAATGAACGCGCCTGGCTGTGGGTGGCTGGTTTGGCCGAGGATCGTCAGGCGGCCTACGATGCGCTGAACCACGTTCTCGACATCAACCCCCGAAACCAGCAGGCCATGAACGCCCTTTCGCTCGCCCGCCTGCAGGAGATGGCCGAACAGAGAAACCTGCGTCCCGCGCCGCGCCCGGAGCCGGCGCCCGAGCCGGATGTGCGGGCCCAGCCTCGTCCAACTGGCGCCCAGCCCTCCAGTTGGGCTTGCCCGCTGTGCCTCGAGGCTTCGGCTTACCCCATGCGCAAGTGCCCCTGCTGCAAGGCCATCCTGGGCGTCGGCGCAATCGAGGACTATGCGGCCAACAAGGGCGCTAACGAGGAACTGCTGCTGGACGCCGTTCGCAGATTCGAGCAAATGACCCGGCAGTCTGATTCGCATGACATCAGGCTGAACCTCGCGCTTGCCTACCTGAATATGAACCGCTCGGCCGAGGCGCTGCCCCACCTGCGCAAGGCCATGTCGATGAACGGCTCCAATCCAGCGCTGGCCCGGCTCACTGAGTCGCTCGCCGGGCGAAAACTGGTGGTGGCCGTCGACGACAGCCTCACCGTCCGCAAGATCGTCTCCATCACGCTCGAACGTCTCGGCTACCGCGTCATGACGGCGAAGGAGGGCGGCGAAGCCCTCGCCATGACGGCCCAGGTTCAGCCGGACCTGATTCTGCTCGACATCACCATGCCCGGCATGGACGGTTATCAGGTCTGCAAGGCGATCAAACAGAATCAGGCCACCCGCCGAATCCCTGTGGTCATGCTCTCGGGCAAGGACGGCTTCTTCGACAAGGTAAAGGGCCGTCTGGCCGGCGCAACCGATTACATCACCAAGCCGTTCCACGAGGCGACGCTGGCCGAAGCCGTAAGGAAGTACGCGCAATGAAGATCTGTGTCACCGGTTCTGGAGGTGCGCTGTGGAGGCAATGTTGAAACGGATACTAGTCGTCGAGGACAGCCCGGCATATCTGCAACTGATGCAGAAGGCTCTGGAATCGAAGGGCTACACCATCCTGACGGCCGAAGACGGCGAGCAGGCGCTCGAGCAGGCGCGCCTCCACATGCCGGACCTCATCCTGCTCGATGTCGTGCTGCCGAAAAAGAACGGCTACCAGGTCTGCCGCCAGCTCAAGAACGAAGCGGATATGAAGCGGATCCCCATCGTCATGGTGAGCAGCAAGACACAGGAGTTCGACCGTTATTGGGGAATGAAACAGGGCGCCGACGGCTACATCACCAAGCCGTTTGAGCCCTTGGCACTGGTCGCGGAGGTGGAGTCGCGGCTCGTTTAGCTCGCCCGCGGTTCCGATCGGAGAAGCCATGCAGGAGCATAGAGACGAGGATCGGGGACAGCCCTTCGACCTGCCAATGGGCGGCCTGCTCTCTGAGCTATTGGCCTCGGAGGGCGTCGACGCAGGCGGTTTTGAGGACACCCGCGGAACTTTGCCGGTTCATGCTGTTGTGGCCGCCACCACCGATCCGGCTCCGCCGCCACCGGCCGTTCAATGCACGCCCGAGAAACTCGACATCGCCCTGCCGGGCCTGTTGAGCGACCTGTTGAATCTCGCCGGCGCCGCCGGTGCGGCTGAAACCCAGCCGGCCAAGCTGCCCACGCCGCCGCCTGAGTGGCCCGCCTCCGGTAGTGATCTCGATTCCGCTCCGGCGGACCCCGGCCCGGCCCAGGAAACCGTCATTTCCGCCGCCACCGAACCGCCGGTGCTGGCGATCCCCGGCCTGCTTTCGCTGCTGAGCGCCGAGTCCGGATGCGAGGCGGCTGAGGCGCCCGAAGAACAAACGCCGGCCGCCGGGGATACCGCGCAGGTTCTGCCCGTCTCCGTGGCCCTGAATTGCTCGCCGTCACTCGACGAGGACGAGTTAGAGATCGACGACCTCAGTGAGACGCCCGCCGAGGCGTTGCCCGAAGTCGAGCCCGCGGCTTCGGCTCAGGAGCCGGCCGCGAGCTTTGATCCGGTTGCGCCCGTCCCGTCCGGGGCCGGAATGCCGCCGCCTGAAGCAGAGCCGGCCGAGGTCACGCAGGCCTGTGCGGAGAGCGATGCGGCCGCCGGTACGGCCACCCTGGCGGAGAGCGATTCGACCGCCGGGCAGCCGCGGATTGCCGGGGAGCCGGCCGAAGCCGCCGTCGCCGCCCCTGATCCGGAAGCCTGCGAGCCTGAGACCGGGGACGAGCCTGAGTATTCACCCGCCCAGGCCGCGGCCGCTCTGGCCGAAGCCGCGGGCCGCCTGGTCATCGAAGCCGCCGAGCGTTCGGGAGAATCTCCGCGCGCCGCGCTTGCGGGCCTGATGGACGCCATCGGCGGCGCCTCGCCGGCGGGCTTCGACGAGCAACCCCCGCCGCCGCCCGAGTCGTGCGAACGTTACGTCGTTTTCCAGCTCGGCGGCCAGTCCTACGGCTTGCACATCACTTGCGTTCGTGAGGTGGAGAGGGCCGGCAGCGTCACCCCGGTGCCGGGCGCGCCGCCGATGATCCACGGCCTGATCAACCTGCATGGCGAGATTCTGCCGCTGATCGATCCGCGCCCGCTGCTCGGCTTGCCGCCCCGCGACGGCGCCGCCGGCGGTTACCTGGTCGTGGTGCACAATCCTGGGCAGGAGATGGCGGTGGCCTGGCTGGTGGACGGTCTGGGCGGGATGGCTCTTGTGGACCCGGAGCGCATCTCGGCTCCAGGCCAGGGCGAGCCGGCCGGTCCCGCCGGCAACGGCATGGTATCCGGCACCGCCGGCCACAGGGGCAGAAGTCTGCTTCTGCTCGACGGCCGGCGGCTGGCTTCGGAGGAGTCGATTGAGCAGGCGGCCGGCAGTTGGGCTGTGAGGCCGGAGGTTGGGCTGTGAGGTTGGAGGAGTCCCAGAAATGATCCGCAACTTGAAGATCTGGCAGAAGCTGCTGCTGGCCGGTGCACTGGCCGTGATCCCCGTCCTGATGCTTTCGTTGCTGTTCCTGCAAAGCCGCAACGAGCAGATCGCCAGGACGCAGGCCGAACTCAGCGGCCTTGAATATGTGTCGCCGATGAGGCGTCTCATCGAAAGCATGCCGCTGCACCGCAGCGCGGCAAACGCCGTGCTTAGCGGCGATTCCAGCGCCGGGCCCGCGCTCAGCGATGCCCGCACCAGGGTCGACGCCGCCGTCGCCGAACTCACCGCTATCGAACGGCGCAAGGGCCGCGAGCTCGGCACCAACGCCGCCTGGGATTCCATCCGCGTCCGATGGGAAGATCTCAAGCTGCGCATGGACTCGATCAGCGCCGAGGAAAGCGCCTCGCGCCATACCCAGTTGATCACCGACACCCTCGCCCACCTGCGCCGCATCGGCGACCTCACCGGACTCGCCGCCGACCCCGATCTCGACACCTATTACCTCGCCGGCGCACTGCTCGACCGCCTGCCCTGGGCCGCCGAATACCTCGGCCAGATCGCCGCCCATGGCGCCTCCGCCACGGCCCGCCGTTCCATCGGGGCCGAAGAATCGGCCCAAGTGCGTACCCTGATCCGCCAGGCCGCTTCTTCATTGGACTTCATGGACCGCAGCTTCGAATCCGCCTTTCGCCAGAATGAAGACCTCCGGAGCAAGCTCGAAGGCCCGGTCTCTACGGCAATGAATTCCGGCGGCTATCTCAGAAACCTCGCCCAGCGCGAACTGATCGAACGCGGAGAGATTGCCGCCAGCCCGCGCGCCTTCCTGGAAAGCGGCTCGGCCTCGCTCGACAAGCTGTTCAAGGTGCACGAAATGACGGCTGTCCATGTGCGCGCTCTTCTCGAGCGCCGCCACGCCATGCTTGTCTCTCAAAAATGGAGCCAGTTGTCCTGGGCCATGGGCCTTTTGCTGCTGTCGGCCCTGATGGCTTTCGTCATCCAGCGCGGCATCACCGAGCAGGTGCGCTCCATGAGCCAGACCTTCCGCCAAATCAGTCGCGGCGACCTCGACGCCCGCGCCGAAATCTACAGCCGCGACGAACTCGGCATGATGGCCGAAACCACCAACGTCATGCTCGCCAACACGCTGTCGCTCATCCAGTCGCGCGAGGAGCGCGACCGCATCCAGGCCAGCATTCGCAAGCTGCTTGATGACGTCAGCGGCGTCGCCGAGGGCGACCTGACCAAGGAAGCCGAGGTCACCGCCGAAATGACCGGCGCAATCGCCGACGCCTTCAACTACATGCTGGCCGAACTGCGGACCGTCATCGGCGCCGTCCAGACAACCACGTCCAGCGTCAACGGCACGGCCCAGAAGGTCCAGCACGTCACCGAGGATCTGGCCGGCAACAGCCGCCAGCAGTCCGAGCGTGTACGCGCCGCGTCGCAGGTGTTGCAGTCGGTGGCGCAGTCGATCCGCGATGTCGCTTCGCGCGCCAACGAGGCCTCCCTCGTCGCCGAAAACGCCCTGGCCGGTGCGCTGGCCGGCGGCGACGCCGTGCGCCGGACGGTGGAGGGGATGACCGGCATCCGCCAGCACGTGCAGGAGACCGCCAAACGCATGAAGCGACTCGGCGAATCCTCGCAGGAGATCGGCGAAATCGTCCAGCTCATCTCGGAAATTTCCGACCGCACCTCGATCCTGGCTCTGAACGCCTCCATCCAGGCGGCCATGGCCGGCGAATCCGGCAAGGGTTTCGCCGTGGTGGCCGAGGAGGTCGAGCGGCTCGCCGAACGGGCCAACGAGGCCACCAGGCGCATCACGGTCCTGATCAAGTCGGTCCAGACCGAAACCACCGAAGCCATCTCGGCCATGGAGGCGACCACGCGCGAGGTGGTCGAGGGTTCGCAGATCGCCGGAGAGGCCGGCGACCGGCTCGCCCAGATCGAGGAGGTTTCCCGCCACATCACCGGCCTGGTGCAGGGTATCTCGAAGGAGGCCGGAGAACAGGCCGCCGGCTCCGACCGCCTTGCGTCTTCAGTCGCCGAAGTCTCCGCCGCCACGCATTCGGCCGCCGTCGAGGCTTTGCGCGCCGCCTCCGACATCCGCAATCTTGCCACCATGGTCACCGAACTCAACCACTCGATGGCCCGGTTCAAGGTGCCTGCCGGCGGGTCGCGCGCAGGCGGGTTCGTCCATGCCGCGGCGGATTAGGGATCGGGAGACGAGGAGACCTGGCTGATGTCAGAGCTTAACGATCAAGGCATCCTGCTCTCCTTCATCGGGGAGGTAAGGGCTCAAATGCCGGCGCTCGAACGCGAGACGGCCCGCCTGGCGGAACCCGGCGCCGGCGCCGCCGCGCTGGCCGAGGTCCGGCGCCTGTCGCACACCATCCGCGGGGCCAGCGATATGGTCGGGCTTGCCCGGCTCTCGGCCGCCGCACGCGGACTCGAGACCCTGTCGGACCCACTGCCCGGTGCGACCTCCCTGGACCCGGCCTTCATCGGCCGCGCCCGGCAGGGCGTCGCCCTCATCCGCGCCGAACTCGACGGTCTTGGCTCCACCGTCGCCCACCCAGTTCCGCCTGCGACACCCGCGGCCGCCGACGCCATCGACGAAGACATCTACCGCGCTTTTTCGATCGAGGCCGAGCAGTTGTTCGACACCATCCGCGAGCAGATCTCCCGGCTCCGCGGCCCTGCCTCCAGCACCGCCATGGCGCCCCTACGCAACGCCGTCCATACCTTGAAGGGCGCCGCCGGCATGGCCGGCCTCAGCGTTGTGTCCCGGCTCGCCCACCGCATGGAGGACGTGCTCGGCATGATCGACGAGGGGCGTCTTCCCGCCGAACCGGAGATCCTCGATATCCTTGTCGCCGCGCACGACCTGCTGGGCGACCTCGTCGCCGCCCGCGGATCCGCCGCCGGGGTCGAAGATGCTTACCAGTCGCTCAACTCGCAGTTCGACCTCCTTGACTCGCTGGCCGCGGAGTCGCCCGTGGCCGGCCCGCCCCCATCCGCCGATCCGGGCCTGATGGAGGAGGAAGAAACCGACGAAACTCTCATCGAGACCTTCCTCGCCGAGGCCGAAACCCATATGCTCTCGGCCGGCGATGCCTTCCGCGCCCTGGCCGCCGAGCCCTCCGGCCCGCCTGAACTGCTCGCCGTTCTACGCCGTTCGGCCCACACCATCAAGGGCGCCGCCGGCATGGTCGGCCTGATGGCGGTCTCTCACCTGGCCAAGGGCATGCAATCGCTGCTCGACCGCATCGCCGAAGGCGCCATCGCTTACAGCCCTGTCGTCTACGAAGTCCTCGGCGACAGCTTCGATCTGCTGGCCGACCTCATCGAGGCCCGCGGCCGTAATGCCGCCATCCTCAGCCGGCTCGCCCCGCTGATGAACCAGCTCGAAAACGCCTCCAGCGGCCCGGCCACATTGCCCGAGGCGCACCGGCAGGACACCACCGCCCCCACAGCCGCGCCCGAAGCCGCGCGCCCCGAACCCGCTCCGCCCCAGGACACGCTCCAGCCCGCCGTCCGCGTTTCAATGGACCGGCTCACCGGCGTCAGCCGCATGGTCGGCGAGATATTCCTCAACGCCTCCTCGTTCGAACAACAGGCCGCCGCCTTCAAACGCGAGATGGACGAACTCGCGCTGAACCTCTCGCGCATGCGGCGGCTGTCCGCCGCCCTGGCCGAGGAACAGGCCACCGAGGAGCAGATCCGCGGCGCCAGATCCGGCTCTGGCCCGGCCCCGGCCGCCGAATTCGACGTCCTCGAATTCGACCGCTACTCACGCCTCAACCTTTTGTCGCGCGACCTCGCCGAAGCCACCAACGACCTGTCCACCCTCAGCACCCAACTCAACGGCATGCGCGTCCAGTTCGACGCCTGGGCCGGCCGCCAGCGCGGCCTGAGCGGTGAAGCCCAGGATCAGCTCATGCGCATGCGCCTGGTCCCGCTTTCCACGCTCGCCAACCGGCTCAACCGCACCGTTCGCGTCAGCGCCTCGAAGACCGGCAAACAGGCCGTTCTCACACTCGCCGGCATGGACACCGAGTTCGACAAATCGGTCGCCGACCAGCTCTCCGGCCCGCTCGAGCACCTGCTGCGCAACGCCGTCGATCACGGCATCGAAGCCCCGGAAACCCGCCTTGCGGCCGGCAAGCCTTTGGCCGGGCAGATCCGCCTGGAGGCCTCCCACCAAGGCGCGCACCTCGTCATCCGGCTCTCGGACGACGGCGCCGGTCTGGACTATGAACGCATCCGCAGCCGCGCCGCCGATCTGGGCTGGATGACCCCGGATCAGGCAGCATCGCTCGACAACAGCGACCTCGAACGGCTCATCCTTGAACCCGGCTTTTCCACCGCCGACTCGGTCAGCGAAATCTCAGGCCGCGGCGTCGGGCTCGACGCCGTCGCCTCATCGGTTCAGGCCCTGCGCGGCAGGCTCAGCGTCCAGAGCAAGCCCGGCCAGGGCGCCGATTTCACGCTCCGCCTGCCCGTCTCGCTGGCCGTGGCCAAGACCATGATCGTCGAGGCCGGTCTCGGCCGCTTCGCCGTCCCGATGGTCAATTTCACCCGCGCCCTCCGCGTTCAGAATGAAGAACTCGAAGTCCGCGACGGCCAGTCCGGCATCCAGCTTGCCGACGGCTGGATCCCCGTCATGGATCTCGCCGCCTGGCTCGGCGTCTCATCGACCGGAGCCTCTTCAGCGGCCAGCACGCTGCTTTTCGTCGATAACGGCGAACGCGAAATCGCCCTCGCCGTCAACCGCGTTCTCGAAGCCCGCGAAGTGGTCGTCAAGCCGCTCAGCCGCCTGCTCCGCCGCCAGCAGCACTTCTCCGGCGCCGCTATCCTCGGCGACGGTTCGGTGGTCCTCATCATCAACGCATCCACGCTCGACCCCGCCGCCGCCGCCCGTCACTCTGTCCCGCTCACCCGCGCCCAGCGGCCCGTCGAACACCATAGAGTGATCGTCGTCGACGATTCGATCTCGGTCCGCCGATCGGTCGCCAACCTCATGAAATCGGCCGGATGGGACGTGCTCACCGCCCGCGACGGCGTCGACGCCCTGGAACATCTCCAGGACCCGGCCAATCGCCCCGATCTCGTCCTCATGGATATCGAGATGCCCCGCATGGACGGCTACGAACTCGCCGCCCGTCTGCGCTCCTCCGCCGACCTCCAGGCCGTGCCCATCATCATGCTCACCTCGCGCGCCGGCGAAAAGCACCGCCGCAAGGCGGCGTCCATCGGCGTCGACGGCTACCTCATCAAGCCTTGCCCCGACGACGTCCTGCTCGAAGAGGTCTCGCGCTGCGTGGCCGCGGGCAAAAGGCTGGCGTCGTGACCTGCCTGTCGGCATCGGCTCAGGCGCCGGCGTCCGGCATCCGCGCCAGCCAGTAGAGAAACAGGGCCACCAGCGCCGCCGCGCCCAAGAGGATCACCAGCGTGTGCCGCCCCACGCGCTGAGGCCGCCGGCTCAACAGCCGCTTTAGCCGCCGCCCCAACGCCGACCTCAGATTACCCGACCGGCTGAATACCCCGGTCCGCACCGGAAACCGCCTACGGCACTGGCGGCAGCGGTAAGCTCTCTCAAGCTTCAGCGCCAGCAGCAGATCGCCCGCCTTGAGCCGCTTCGACGGCCTCACCCTCAGGCTTCCACACGCCGGACAGGAGATCGTCCTTCCGTCGTCTTCAATCATCCCGCCGCCCGCCTACCGCCGCCAGATCAGCACACCCGACGCGGTCGCCAGCCCAAAGCCGACAATCTTCTCGGTCAGCGTAAATGCCGTCTTCTTGCCGCTCGCCTCGGGCACATACAGCGTGTCTTCCGGTTCCAGCGCGATGTCCACCGCCTCGCGCCTCAGAATCTTCTTCAACTCCACCTGGATCTCCCGCACGCCCCCGGCCGCCTCGTCTTTGCGGTAGATGTAGGCGTGGTTCTGCGGATACGGCGTCAGCCCTTCTGACAACGCCAGCGCCTTCATCACCGTCATCTGGCCGTCCTCGCGCACCGCGATTGCCCCCGGCTTCTTCACGTTTCCGGCAACGAAGATCTTTCGCGCCTCCGGCACCCTGATCTCCTCGCCGCCCTTCAGTTCGATGTTCAACTCGGCCTTGCTGGAGTCCATCAGATCCCTCACCAGGATCCGCCGCGTCAGCCTTGCCCCCGGCGCGGCTTCGTCCGCCTGCGTCAACAGCAGTTCCGGTCCGGCCAGTTCCCCAAGTCCCTCGGCCCGTGCGATCGCATCCAGCAGCGTCACCCGCCCTATCGCCTGGAACGTCACCGGCTTGCGCACCGCCCCCACCACCGACACCGGCCTCGACGAATACTCCGCCACCGTTACCATCACCACCGGCTTCACCAGAATCCCCTCTTTCGAGAGCACCCCCGCGATCGCCTCCTCAAGCTGAGACGGCAGCAACCCTGCGGCCTTGATCGCCTGTTGCACCATCGGCAGCCGGATATGCCCTTCCGACGAAACCCGCACTGTGCGCGTGAACTCCGGCGCGTCGTAGACCGAAATCGCCAGCAAATCGTTGCGCCCGATCGCCTGGCCCGGCAGATTCGCCGCCCCCGCATCCGACATCGGCCCGTAGGGCTGCGCCGGACGCTGCTGCTGGGCCAACGCCATGCCCGCGCCAAGCGCAAGCATCAATGCCGTCGACTTCAGAATGGCCCGTGTAGCCGTGCCTGACATACCCCTACTGTGCGGAACCCCGCGCCGGAGTGTCAAGCCGCCGCTTCGTCCCGCTCGGCCCCAGCCAGCATCGCCGTCAGGATGACGAACGTCGTGAACGCCGGCAACTGATGAAACGGGTAGTCCACCGCCGCATGGGCCATCACGAACAACAATCCCATCCCCCACACCGATCCCCACGCCCGAAGTGCCAGCCCTGCCAGCAGCCACGTCATCAGCGCCAGCATCACAATCCCGCCCTCGCCCAGCCATTGCAGCCAGTCGCAATGCGCCTGATTCACCACCACGCCGATGTCAAACGACGCATACGCCGGATACACCAGCGGCCAGGTCCCCATGCCCGAGCCGGTCCACAGGTGGTCGCGCGCCATTTGCAGGCTGCTCGCCATCACCGGCCACCGGTAGTCGCTCAGCGGATCCAGCGTCAGCAGCCGCTCAAACAACAATTCCCACCCGGCCAGCGTACCCCATAAGACAAACAGCCCCGTCGCCGCCGCCGATATCCACCCGGCGCGCCTGCCTCCAATCAATCCCCGCCGCCAGCACACCGCCAGCACCGCGAACAACTCCAGAATCAGCAGAATCACTCCCGACCGCGACCCGCTCGCCACCACCGCCGAAAACATCACCGCCGCCGGAACCAGGTACACCCTCGACCTCACCCCCCCCGCCAGTCCCTTGTATAGCGCCAGCGGCATCACCATCTCTGCAAATTGCGCAAACTTGTTCTTGTAGACAAATGGGCCCAGAACCTCGTTCTCGTACCCCGTCTCAAACACCCAGAACGCCTTGCCCTCGCCCGTCATCACCTGCAACAGCGCCTGCGCCGCAATCAACGCCGCGCCCCAAAGCCACACCGAGCGCATCGTCCGCCGCGTTTCCCGTCTCGACAATGCCACCAGCATCACCCCCGCCGCCGAAAGGTACGCCGCGTATTCGGTCATCGCGTCCCAGGTCGTGAACCGGTGCACCGTCGTGCCCAACGCGATCTGCACGCCCGCCCAGCCCGCCAGTCCCGCCAGCGGCCACAGCACCCAACCGCCAGGCAGCGGAAACGGCCTCACCACCCTCCAGACCAGCAATCCCAGCCCCAATGCCATGAACCCGGATTGGAATGCCGCCACCGCCCACCGTTCCCGCACCCACAGCGTCAGCAACCCAAACGCCAGCAGCAAACACACCCCCCATGCCGCCGCCGTCGCCTCCGCACCCTGCCTCACCTTCACCGTCCCGTCTCCTCGCGTCGCAGGCTCAAATTGCGGATCCGCATCTGCCCGCTCCAACGCGCCGCCCCGATCGGCCTGCGATAAACCAGGCT
>JACZJQ010000136.1 GCA_014860455.1 Bryobacteraceae bacterium
ATCTCCGCCCCCGCTCCACCGCCCTTCTCCCATGCAACTTCTACTCCTCAAACCACTTACCCCACGCTCCAGCCGCCCGCTCCGCCGCCCTTGCGCTCCCCCGTCTGCCGCAACGCCAATTGTTAAATCCGGTTATGAATATCCCAAATGCCGCCCGGCGCCCCACCCCAACTAATACTGGAACGTATAGTTCGGCTTCGTCCTGACGTTGGTCATCTTCGCCTCGACCCGCTCAAACCGGTCAAACATCGTGTACCGCCGCGCGTGGAACGGCACAAACAGCCGCTCGAAATCCGGTGTCCACCTACACGCAGACCTCTCGCCGCTGCCGGACTTCTACTCCCGAGTCCCGCCCGCGTGTTCGTCCTTATCCCGTTCGGATCCCCCGCCTCGCCAGCACCCCAAGCAACGGGTTTTAGTCCTCCACCGTCATCCGCGCCCCCGGCCGCGGCGCCGCCTTCGCCCGTTCCACCAACCGGCGCGCCATGTCGAAGAACGGTTTGGCCTGATCGTCGGCTTCGCCCAGAAGGGCCACAGGCCGTCCGGTATCGCCGCCGATTCTCACTCGCGGATCCATCGGCAGCTCGCCTAAAAACGGCACGTCCATCGCTTCGGCCGTCCGCTTCCCTCCGCCTTCGCCAAACACATCCACCCGCTGCCCCGTCCCCGGTACGATCAGATAACTCATGTTCTCAACCAGGCCGAGCAGCTCCACCTTCACCTGGCGGAACATCAGCACGGCTTTGCGGCCATCTTCCAATGAAACTTCGGAGGGCGTGGTGACGACGATGGCTCCGGTGATCGGCGCCGTCTGAATCAGCGACAACTGAACGTCGCCAGTACCCGGCGGCAGATCCACCAGCAGATAGTCCAGCCCGGCCCAGTCCACCTGCCTCAGGAATTGCTGCATCACGCTATGCAGCATCGGACCGCGCCAGATCAGCGGTTTGTCTCCAGGGTTCAGAAACCCCATCGACATCACCTTCACCCCATACTGCTCCAGCGGCTGAATCCGCCCTTCCACCATATACGGCGTGTCCCGAACCCCCATCATCAGCGGCACATTCGGCCCGTACACGTCCGCATCCAGCAGCCCGACTTTATACCCCAACGCAGCCAGCGCGATCGCCAGATTCACTGCAACCGTGGTCTTGCCCACGCCGCCTTTGCCCGATCCGACCGTAATCAGGTTCTCTACCCCCTCGATGGGCTGCTTCGGCGCTTCCGGCGGATGCGGTGTGTTCATAACTACTAGTCTAGATGACCGGTGATATGATGTTCTCCGACTGGAGCCAGACCCATGAAAGCGTCCCTTTTCTCCATTTTTCTCTCCGCCCTGCTGCTCGCCCTCCCGGCCGCCGCCCAGCAAAATGCCCCTGCAAAGAAACGCCTGCTCGTCATCGGCGCCGTCGAAGGCTTCCAGCACGATGCCACCTCCACCGGCATGGCCGTCCTCTGGAAGCTCGGCAAGGAGTCCGGCCTCTGGGAAACCTACATCAAGACCGACGTCCAACTCCTCACCAAGAAGAAGCTCTCCGGCAACGCCAAAAACCTCGATTACTTCGACGCCGTCGCTTTCTACACCACCGGCGAGCTGAAGATGGACGACGAGCAGAAAGCCGCCCTCATGTCCTTCATCAAAGATGACGGCAAAGGCTTCATCGGCGTCCACTCCGCCCCCGATACCTTTTATAAATGGCCCGAATACGGCCAGATGCTGGGCGGCTACTTCGACGGCCACCCCTGGAACACCTTCCCCGCGCCCATCATCGTCGAAGACCCCACCCATCCCATCACCGCCCACTTCTCCAAGTCCTTCGCCATCCTCGACGAAATCTATCAGGCCAAAGAGTTCTCCCGTGAGAACAGCCGCGTCCTGCTGCGCATGGACGAAACGAAACTCGACATGACGAAGAAGGGCATCAAGCGAGCCGACAAGGACTTCGCCGTCTCCTGGGTCAAGACCCACGGCAACGGCCGCGTCTTCTATTCCACCCTCGGCCACACCGAGGAATCCTGGGCCGACCCCAATGTCCAGAAAATGTGGCTCGAAGCCGTCAAGTGGGTCATGAAACTCACCGACGGCACCGCCCAGCCCCGGCCGCGCCCGGCCAATTAACCCCGGCACTCAAAGGACACACTCATGACCCGGCGTCTGCCTCTCGTTCTGCTGTCGCTGGCAGCCTTAGCCCAAACCCAACCGCAGGCGCCCCAGTTCGGCACCTTTGAACAGGTGCTCACCGCTGCCAAACCGCCCGCCGATCCCCTGTCGGCCCGCGTCCGCGTCACCTTCACCACCCGAGACTCAACTGAAACCGTCGAAGCTTTCTGGGATGGCGCCGCCAACTGGAAGGTCCGCTATTCGCCCATGAAGCTCGGCGACTACACCTTCACAGTCTCCTCCCCCGACGTCGACCTCGATCCCAAATCCGGCGCCTTCACCTCCGTCGCCAATCGCGGCACAACTGCTCTAGACCGCCACGGCCCGCCCATTGTCTCCCCCAACCACCGCCACTTCGTTCACGCCTCAGGCGCCCAACCCTGGTTCTTCCTCGCCGACACCGCCTGGAACGGACCCATGCTCGCCACCGCAGGCGAATGGGACGACTACCTCGCCGCCCGCGTCAAGCAACACTTCACCGCTGTCCAGTTCGTCACCACCCAATGGCGCGCCGCCTATGCCGACGAACAGGGCCGCACGGCCTTCCAGATCCTCGATTCCCGCCTCGTCATCGATCCCGTCTTCTTCCGCCGCCTCGACCAGCGCGTCGCCGCCATCCGCCGTGCCGGACTCGTCCCGGTCCCCGTCATGCTCTGGGCCCTCACCTCCAAAGCCGGCGAAAGCCCCGGCGAAACCCTCTCGGTCCCGTTTGCCGCCACTCTCGCCCGCTACATCCAGGCCCGCTATCACGCTTATGGCTCGCTCTGGTTCCTCGGCGGCGACGGCGACTACCGCGACGAAAAAGCCGCCCGCTGGAAGGAAATCGGCCGCGCCGTCTTCCCGCCCGAACTCGCCCGCCGCCCCGTCAC